>CAKMYR010000046.1 GCA_929200175.1 uncultured Gammaproteobacteria bacterium | reverse complement strand
CTCCAACAAAGTCGGCGTAAGTTTTGTACTAAGCCTAAAACCCAAATAAACACCCCCTTTTTTTCACCCCCACGCAAATGAGATTATAAAAAATCTCGTTGCGTGGAAATAACTTCTAATTTATGTTAGTTTGATAGCTATTTTCCAAGCTGTAGCAAGTTAAAATCCTATAATTTGACTACCAAAATAATTAGTAAAATAGTAATATCATAGAATTATTGACTTATTTAACTATAATAGACTCTAGTGATATTTCAAGAGCATTCAAACTAAATGGAGCAAGAAAAAATATTATCAGTTTTTTGGACTATTAACAGCATTTGTATTGATTTAGTGAATACAAAATGCTAGAACGTGTTGCTATTACAGGATTGGGAATTGTTAGTAGCATTGGCAATGATACAAAAACTGCTTTATCTTCTTTAAAAAACCACACATCAGGCATTGTTTTTTCAAAACAACTTAAAGAACTTAATTTGCGCTCACAAGTGATTGGCAATATTGAAATAGACCTTAGCCAACATTTAACCAAAAAACAACGCAGATTTCTTTCGCCAGTTGCTGCTTTATGTGCGATTGCTATGCAGCAAGCCGTTTTAAGTTCTGGCTTAAATGAAGCCGAGATATCTAACCCAAACACGGGGCTGGTTGTTGGTTCAGGTAGTGCTTCTAATGACAATGTCATCAGTGCCTACGAAACTCTAAAAACCAAAGGTGCTGAAAAAATCGACCCCTTTAGAATTCTTAAAACAATGAGCTCTACTGCTAGCGCTAACCTGACAAGCCTATTTAAGATTAAAGGGCTAAGTTATTCCATTAGTGCAGCCTGTGCTACTTCAGCCCATTGTATTGGTAATGCCTTTGAGCAGATTAGGCAAGGCAGGCAAACAGTGATGTTTGCAGGAGGTGGCGATGAAGTGCACTGGTCATCAGCAGTATTATTTGATGCTATGAGGGCATTATCTCCAACTGATAACCCTAAAAATGCTTCTATCCCGTTTGCTAAAGATAGAAAAGGATTCATACTTTCAGGTGGTGCTGGTATTGTTGTTTTAGAAAACTTAGAACATGCAAAACAAAGAGGTGCTAATATTTTGGCAGAATTGGTTGCTTATGGCACTAGTAGTAATGGTGGCGATATTGTCAAGCCTAATATACAAGGTGCTGTTCTTGCCATGCAAAAAGCCATCTACCAAGCAAAAGAATTAGGCATTAATAGTATTAGTAATATTGATTATATTAACGCTCATGCCGCCAGCACCAAAATAGGTGATCAAAGTGAAATTAAAGCCATCCAATTAGTCTTTGATGATACCATTCCTCCAATAAGTTCTACTAAATCACTCACTGGACATCCGATTGGTGCAAGTGGGGTGCATGAGTTGATTTATTCGATATTAATGATGCAAAACAATTTTGCTTTTAGTAATTACGATTATCAGTTAGATAATGAATTTAAAGATGTACCTATTCTTAAAAATAATAAAGATATGCTAATTAATACTGTTTTATCCAATAGTTTTGGTTTTGGTGGGACTAATGCAGTTCTAATTATTAAAAAGTATGATTAATTATTTGTTAGCGATATTTGCAGGACTTATCACACCTTTTGCCTTTGCACCTTTTAATTATGTTGTGACTGTTTTTATTGGCCACATTATTCTATTTTGGCTAATATTTAATAGCAAAGATAACAAACAAGCCTTTAAATTTGGATTAGTGTTTGGCTTATCTGAGTATTTGCTTGGATTTTATTGGATGTTTTCTATTGTAGAAGATTATGATATTAACTATCAAATAGTGATGTCTATTATCATCTTAGGTATTATCACAATTATTGCTCTGCTTTTAGGGTTATCTTCATACATAGTTAAAAGACTCTCTAATTGCTCTGGTAATTACATTTTTTATTATGCTTTATTCGCTCCATCTATATTTACACTTTATGAATGGATTAAGTCATGGCTTTTTACTGGTCTTCCTTGGTATGCTGTTAGTGATTCTTTAGATATTTTTGGCTTGTATAGCTTGTTATCAATTGTTGGTTATCTTGGTTTGTGTTTTATCTTTTATATCTTTGTAGGTATCTTTACTTATTTAATCAAAAACGCTAAAAGCAAAAAAGCCTATTTAGTACTTGTATCTTATTTTTTGTTCTTGTATTTTGCAGTTTCATTTGCAAAAACCATTAACTGGACAACAGACATAAAAAAAATAGATTTAAGGATAATCACAGGTAATTTTGACCTAAGTCAAAAAAGTAATCATTATGAGGTGATCAATCGTTTTAATAAATACAAAGCATTGAGCAACATACAACCAACACCCGATATCACCATCTGGCCTGAGTCAACTATTAGTATTGATTATCAAAATATTAAAAATGATATTGATACCAGTAATTTAAATACTAAAGTTTTCTCAGGTGTTTATTATCAAGAAAAAGACAGTAGCAAAAACACTTTATTTAGTTTTGATAAGGATCAACCTGTTTACTATAAAGAACACCTTATCCCTTTTGGAGAATACACTCCATGGTGGTTTACCTTACTAAGACCACTGTTACCAAAATTTAATATGGATAATTTGACCGCCAGTAGCAATAATGATATTTTTACTATTAACAATATCAAAGCCTTTGGCTCTATTTGTTTTGAAATTCTATTTTCAACCGAGCTTCTAGATAGATCAAAAGACGCTAATATACATATACATATTAGTGATTTAGGTTGGTTTGATAATACCATTGCCATAGATTATCTGCTTAATATTGCTAGAATGCGAGCTATTGAAACTTCAAAACCGATTATTTATAGCGTTAATAAGGGAAATTCTGCATTTATTGACCACAAAGGAAATATTTTAAAGCAACAAATAAAACAAGGTACTTACCTCATTGATCAAGCTGTTATCCCCCAACAAGGAAAAACTTTTTACATAAAGTACAAAAACATTCCATTATTAGGTATAATTGTTTTCCTGTTTATCATATTTGCCTTATTTTATTACCTCGGAGAAAAGAACAAACTTGGAGAAAAGAACAAAAATAATCATTAGTACAGTATTGATAATAGCGGTGTTTGGCATTGTTATTCTAACAAGTATAAATAACGATACCAATAATCCAACTAATAATACAAACACCCAAGAATTATTAAATACTAAAACTAATTTACAACAGCCAAATTCTGCCACTAATGAATTTCAAGATGTTAGTGGCAAAACCATAATTAAAGACGCACTTCCAGAAACACTTAAAAATATAGAAGCAGAAATTAAAGCTATCAACACAGATTTAGATAAAGATTTTAAAAGTCTAGAAGAACAAAAAGAACAATTGATTGCACAGACTTTAGATGAAGATACCTTAAAGGCAGAAGCAGAAGCTATTTTAAAACAAGCTTCTGAAGATGGCGCTGATAACAAGGCAATCGAAAAATCTTTTAGAACAGCGCTTGACGCACCAATTACCAATAAAAATTCTTTAAAGCTAGAAAAAGAACTTAATACCATAACTGAAGATTTTATAGAGGCAGAAAGCATCCTGCAGTCTTTAGGGATACTAGATGACAATATTACGGAGTCAAACAATGAAAATTAACAAGATATTTGCTTTATTTATTACAGCTATAAGTCTGTCTACTTATGCAAACTTAGTAACAAACCTAGAAGGTGAAGTCAAAGCCAATAATGGCCACTTATCATATGCAATACCCTTAGCGCTACCTAAAGGAATTAATAAATTATCACCAAATTTAAGTATTAACTACACTCAAGGCTCTGGTAGCTCACCATTAGGTCTAGGATTTAAACTCTCTGGAATATCTACTATTAGTCGTTGTGCTAAAACCGAAAAAATTGATGGCATACAACACGGTGTTTTATTAACTGGAGAAGATGCTTATTGTTTAGATGGTACAAGACTAATAAAAGTAAGTAGCAATGAATACAGACTTAGTAATAACTCCAACATAAAAGCAATACTAAGCAATAATAATTGGAAGGTTCATTACCCAAATGGCATCAAAAAAACATTTAACTCTGCAAGTAGTTACAATGGCAAAACACTAAATTGGAATATTGTAAGCACTAAAGATAAATTTAACAACACTATTAATTACGAATACACAATTCATAATAATGTTCATTATATTAGAAGTATTAGCTATAACAATCACAAAGTTCTTTTTAATTACAAAAATAGTCCGCATCGATATATAAGTTATCGATTTGGCATAAAACATCAGCACGACAAGCTACTTGATAGAATTAAAATTAGTGCCAATAATAATAATTATGTTGTTAAAACCTACAAACTTGCCTATAAAGCAGGAGCCACCTATTCTCGGTTACATAAAATTACCCTTTGTGATATCAACAATGCTTGTACCAAACCGCTAACTTTTGGTTATAAGAAGACTAAGAGTAGTAACGACCCTGATATTAGTGATATTATTGCCGAAAATCCTGACTTAGAGGTTATACAAGACGATGAAGATATAGTTAATCTTGATGAAATAAAACAAGAAGAGATTATTGCTAATGCTGATAAAGTGCTTAATTATGGCTTTGCTGATTTTAATAATGACGGCGATAATGATGTCTGTTATCTAGATAATACAGGACTTAATTGTTCCTTAGGCAGTGGTAGTGGCAAGTTTACTGGTTTTAGTAAATGGACAAATGACTTAGATAATAGCAACTGGCATAAATTAGAACACAGTGCTAATTTAAGTTTTATTGATATTAATAATGACGGCTGGAAAGATTATTGCTCGGTTGATAATAAAGGTGTGTGGTGCGGAATAAATAACAAAAACAATTCATTTACTCAAGGTAAATATTGGACAAGTATTGCTAATGTTGAAGATGCACTTAGATTTATTGATATTAATAAAGATGATTTAGTAGATTTATGTTACTTTGGCAGTAATGGTATTTATTGTGCCAATAATAATGGCAATGGATTTGGCAGTGAGTATAGGCACAGTTCTTTAGTGTTTGATATTGAAATAAGTGACACAAAAATACCACAACCACAATTCTTAGACATTAACGGAGATGCAATATTAGATATTTGTGGTTTTCAAAATAATTCTTATAGATGTGCAGTTGGTTATAAAGGAAATGGTAATACTTTTGCCTACCAAAACCCAGCTAACTTTATCAATGATTTAAACCTACAAGGCTATAGTGAAAAACAATTAGAAAGATTTAACAACACCTTTAAACTTTCAGATTTAAATAATGATGGTTTAGTCGATTTATGCTACAGAGGTAAAGATAACCTAAAATACAACTGTCATCTTAACACAGGTAACAATTATACTGCAAAATCCACTTGGCTCACTTTGCCAAATGAGATGAGTTATGCCAGAAATGGTTTTGCCGATAACTATGACAGCTCAATCCATTTGAGTGATGAAAATGCTGATGGCCTAACAGATTTCTGTGTCATTATTGCTGATAAAAGATGGTGTTATAATAATATAAACAATAGCTTCAGCCAAAATGTTGATAAAACAATATTAGATGTTAACCTAAAAGATATTAATAAAACCACAGTTGGTTATACCAGACCCTTAAAAAAACTATTTGGTTTGAGTACAACCTTTCATACCCTAATAATTAACTCAAGATATGGGCCTTTTAAAACCGTAGCAGATTTAAACAATGATGGTTGGAATGATTTTTGTTATCGCTCTTATGGTGGGATAAATTGTGTTTACGAAGAAAAACAACCTGTTGCTCTACTGAACAAAATAACCAACAGTTTTGGTCTTGCAACCAAAATCAATTATAAAAAACTCAACAATGCTAATTACACCTCTAGTACTAGTAGTCATCCTGTTATTAGTACTACCCCACAACTTAATTTAGTTAGTAGTATTGTGGTTGATACCGTAACAGGAGAAACCAACCAAGCCAACTATCACTACAGTGGCTATAAATATCATTTAGATAATGGCTCACTGGGTTTTAAAAGCATATCGGTTACCAATCCAAGCAAAAATACTGTTGTTACCACAACTTATGAACAAAGCCAAGAAGATTTAATTGGCAGTGTTGTAGAATCTAGTACCGAAGTAGATGGGCAACTGACATATAAAAAACAAAACAAATATCAAATAATTAAACCTTACACTAATGTTAAAGATATTCGAATCATCAAATCCACAGAAACTTTTTATGAAGGCGATACTCTAGCTAAAAAAAATATTATTGAATACAGTAACTATAATACACAAAATCAAGCACAAAGAATTGTTGAAACTAAAAGTAACAACCTTGGTCAAAGTTTAGTAATCACAAGTGTTGGGAGGTATATACAAGACACTAACAACTGGATATTAAACTTACCAACAAGCCTAGAAGTTACTCACAGCCGAGATGGAAAAACCTCCACTAGAAAAACTATCTACACTTATAGTGATGGTAATTTAGTTTCGCAAACTATTCAGCCAGATTCTGACTTAGCACTTACTACTAACTACGAATATAACGCCAAAGGTTTTATTATTAAAACTACAAACATAGGTTATATCATAATAGGCTCTAAAACCCATCTTGATAGCAGAATAAGCTCTAAAACCTATGATAATTTTGGCAGAGTCACCTCTATGACTAATCCTCTAGGGCAAATAGTACGCAATAGCTACTATAATGATGAATGTAATCTAACCAAGCAAATAACTAATATTGACGGCTTAAAAACTAATCTTACTTATGACAGTCTATGTAGAATAAAAACTAAAACTTTGGCAACAGGAGAGGTTATTACTTACAGTTACGACTGGAGTGATGGCATAGAGCTAGGTGCCGACTATCAAGGACTAGGGTTAAATCTTAAAGATAACAGCATCTATAGTATTATCACAAGTAGTAATACAGGCAGCTGGAGTAAGTCCTATTACAACGCCATTGGTAATAAGGTAAGAAAAATAACACTAGTTGATAATGATAAGAAAAGTATAACGGATATTGTTTATGATAAAAACGGCAATATTAAAGCACAATCTTTACCATATTTTGAGGACGATAATGTAACTTGGACGGTGTATGAGTATGACAACAAAAATAGAATAACCGAAATAAAAACCCCAAATGCAAGTGGTACATATCTAAGCATAAATACCAACTATGATGCAAATATCATTACTATTGATAATCAAGGACAAATCACTAAAACCACCAAAGACATAAATGGCAAAGACAAAACCATTGTTAAAAACAGACAACAAACTATTAACTATAGTTATGATGCCATTGGTAATCTAATCAAAACCAATAAAGATGGCATTATTATCACCTTAGAATATGATGATATGGGTAACAAAATCAAAAGCATTGATCCAGCTATGGGTACTTGGTCTTATCTTTATAACCCATTTGGTGAACTTACCAAGCAAACTGATGCCATAGGTTACATTACCAAAATTGAATACGACAAAATAGGTAGGGTTACCAAAAAAATCTTAGGTGGAGAAGTTTCTACTTGGGTATATGACAATAAAGGCAGACTTAAATCTGAAAGTAAAACAAAAAACGGTGCTCAAATTGTTGGTAAATCTTATAGTTATGATAACCTATCAAGACTAATTAAGGTTATTCTAAGTATTACATATAATAGTAATACCCAGCACTTTACCACCAAATATAAATACGATGAAAAATCACGCATCAAAACTATTACCTATCCTGATGGCTTTACTGAGCACAAAGACTACACCTTAAGTGGTGGTATAAAAAGAGTATCTGTACCTAAAAATGATGTTTGGGACTATGATTATCTATCTTTAGAAAAAAGCCTAGCAAAAACTATCATTAGAATTGGAGAACTTAATGAAGAAGCAGCAGCTTTAGAAGCCAAAGCCAAAGAATATTTAGACGAGTCTGCCAGATATGAAACTTATGCAGAGAACTATCAAAAAACCTCTGATAGATATGAGAGCTACGCCAATAGATTAGATTATTATTCTAATAGATATTATCAATACTATCAAAATTACCAAAGACTAGCTAATAGCTATAGAGCTAAAGCTAATTACTACTACAGAAAATTTGGCAATACCACACTAAATTATGTGCGTACTGTTAATGGTAAACACCATTATAGAAACACCGACTGTACCAGTTCAAACTGGAAAGGATCTTGTACAAGAAGAAATGACTACCATGCTTATATTCCAGCTTGGATGCTTCCTATTAAAAAAGTGTGTGAACGAAGATATACTGGCGGCAGAAACTCAAGATTATATATACATTGTGATAATAAGCCTAAAGGAACAATCAATGTCTCAAAAGTCTATAACAAAAAAGCAGATTATTATCAAACAAAAGCTAATCAATATAAAAATCACTCAAAGAATTATGGAGATTTTAGTGATTATTACCAACAACGCTCTGATGAAGTCCAACAAAGGGCAAATGAGGTGCTAAAGACTGCTAATAAATATAAAAAACAAGCTGCAGAGCAAAATGCACAGCTATCTAAAGTGATGGACGAGTTAGAAGATCAAAAAAATACTCAGCAAGAGCTTCAAACTGCGCTTGACAATCGACTTGACAACACCACCAAAGTTGCCCTATGGACGGCAACCAGTTATGACTCCTATAACAAGCCAAAATCTATCCTACATGGTAATGGCATACTAACTCGTAATGTCTACAGCCCATATAATAACAATCTCACCTCTATTGAAATTGGTATAGGTGGCGATTTAATTAACGATATGACATATAGTTATGATAACCATAATAATATCACTAATATTACCAACAGAATTACTAGTGAGTCTCATACCTATAGTTATGACGATATGGATAGAATAACAAACTGGCAATATAATAATTCCAATAAAAATTACTCAGCATCAAAAGACTATACCTATGATACTAAAAACAACCTAACTTTCAAAACAGGTGCAGGTGATATGACTTATAA
>CAKMYR010000045.1:4503-9127 GCA_929200175.1 uncultured Gammaproteobacteria bacterium | reverse complement strand
AGAAAAAATTTCATTAGTTAAAATATATCTTCCTATAATTGCTAAATTAGTTGGCGCTTGCTCTATACTTGGTTTTTCAATCATATTATCTACTTTGTATATATTGTTTGATCCATCAATTAATTTACCATCAATAATGCCATATTTATCTATATCTTGTGTTGGCACTTCTTCAATAGCAACAATACAATAATTTGGATATTTTTTATGCAATTTTATCATTTGCAAAAGTACTGAATTTGAATTATTAATGCATAAATCATCTGGCAAAATAACTGCAAACGACTCTTTTTCTATAAATAATTTTCCTGTATAAATAGCATGTCCTAATCCAAGCATTTGTTGTTGCATTACATAATGAAAATGGCAATTATTAATAATATAATCCAACTCATCTAGTGGTGATTTTTTAGCTTTGTTTTTAATGTTTTTTTTAAGATCATCACAAGATTTAAAATAATCTTTTATAGAATTTTTATGTTTATTAGATACCATTACCATATCTTTAATGCCAGCATTCATAGCCTCTTTAACCGCATATTGAATAAGAGGTTTATTAACTATCGGTAACATTTCTTTAGGTATAGTTTTAGTTACTGGCAAAAATCTAGTTCCATAGCCAGCAACTGGAAATAAACATTTACTTATCATTATTTTTAAATATATTATTTTTTAAGATTGTTTTGCCCACCTCAACAGCAGGCTGATTATAAGCATCAATTTGTAAAAATTTACTAATAGTAGAGACCGTTAATTGATAATTAAACATAAGTTTTGCTATATTAAATTCGTCTACTTTATCTATAGTTATAACATCAAAAGGGATATTTTTTTGTTGTTCTACTAGACTTATAGTTGCATTTGCTTGTTCTTCAATTAATCTTTCAAAACTTATATCTTTAATATAATTTTCATTTTTATAAAAATTATTTAATTCTGGAATTATAGTATCACCCTTTAAATTATTAATCTTTATAAAAGTTATAGTCTTATCTCTTACTCCATCAACAATTAATTGTAAAAAACTATGCTGATCCACTGGACCAATTAAGGCAATTGGTGTTAATGCCTGACGAGTACCATTAATATTAATTTTTCCTAAACTTTCTGACCAGATTTGTACATACCATTTATTAAAATACTCAAGAGAGGAAGAATAAGAAAAAATCATATTAATATTAAAACGATTTTTATTTTCTGTTAAAAATCTAGCTTTATTGACAATATGATTGTAGTTATAACTTTTATTAAAAAAACTATCAGATATATCTTTACAGCCATTTAATAGGCTTTCAATATCAACCCCAATAATAGCTAAAGGAACTAAGCCAACAGCACTAAATACCGAAAAACGACCACTAATATTTTTCGCTAATTCAAATTTTTTAATATTATTACTATTAGCAAATTTAATCAATTTACTGCCTGTTTGAGAAATTATTACACAATTAGTATTGTTTATTTCAACTAAAGAATTAATATATTGAAATAAACCAATAACTTCAATAGTATCTCCTGATTTTGATACAACTACAAATTGTGAATTATTAAAATCTATCTTTTTTAATAAATGTTTAATTTTTAAAGGATCTGTGGTTTCTAAAAATAATAACTCTTTATTGTATGAATTAGCTAATAGTAAAAATTCGTAAATAGCTCTAGTGCCAAGATTAGAACCACCAACACCTAAAACAACAATATATTTTTTATCTATGCTTTTTGCATATTTTTTAATATCTTTGATATCTTGATATGGCAAATCATAATAACCAACCTTACTACGCTCTTTTTCAATTTGAGCAAAAATCTCGTCATTCGGTTTAATGTTATAAAAGTTTCTGTAATATTCCACTATTTTTAAATTTAATCTTTAAGAGAATTATTATTTTTAGTATTATCAATTAATAAAGCAAATATAAACAATAATATAATATAAAAAGTATTTTTGGCATCATTAAATAATACTGTTTCTGATATACCAAGTACTAGCAGTGAAGTTGTTAGAACTACAGCAATAAAATAAATATTAATATTACGACAATATTTAATTGTAACATATACAGGAAATAAAATTACTGATATAACAGCTATAAAAGCTAAAATACCTCCAGCAAGTAAATGAGTTGCTATTATGTTATGAGGTGTATGATAACTGGCTTCTTTTAAAGTTAAGCCTTCCAAATATGGCTTTAATGCTGTAAATTTATTCTGAGCGCCATAACCAATCCAAGGACTATCTGAAAAAGCATTAAAAGCAGACTTTAGCATAATAGCTCTTTCTTTTAATGAATGCATATTTATTGCTTCAATATTTAAAGTTATATAATTCCATAACATAGTAATATAATCTTGATTTTTATAGATAAAAAATATAGCTATTAAAAATAGCCCTCCTAATAATAACAAAGAAAAAACCCTATCTATAAAATATATATAGATACAAACTATAAATAACAAAACAGAAGATGCAAGTATAGACATTCTATTTCCAGCAAAATAATACATAGTTATAATCCCTAAAACAATAGCTATAATTGCAAGTGTTTTTTCATTAAAACTTTTATCTTTCCAGGCTGTAGCCGACAAAAACACAATAGGAAAAAACATATTACAAAATATATTTGCATTGCCAGTTAATAACTTTGTTTCTCCTTTAGGAAAACTTATTTCATATTTGTTTTCAAATTCTATAAAGAAAAATAAGTATTCAATTAAACTAAGAAAAAAAACTATAAATGTTATCACGGTGGCTAATTTGCCCAATAAGTAAAAATTGATATTAGTTACTTTAGTTGCTAAAAATGGCAATAATAAACTAAGATATAAAAATTGAGAAAATGAAAAAATTGAGCTAAAAGCTCTTTTATCAACACCACTTAATAAAGTTACAAATAATATTACAAAAAAATAAAACAGTAAAACAATAGTCAGCTTGCCAACAGCGCTATCTAAATTAAAAGAAATATCTCTATATTTAAATAACCAAACTAAAAATATTATTGCACCAATAATTGTAGGAGTAACTATAGGTGATAAAAACAAAATAGCGTAGACACAAATAGTCCAAAAATTAAAATTAGTCAGTTTGTTAATATTCATTAAACTATATCTTTAAAGCGTTTATCTATTATTACAATTTTATTTTTAAACAACGAGCTAGGTTTATTCCAAGCTAGTATTTTGCGAAAGTACTGTTGCTTAAATCTAGCCTTATTAATAACTTTATCCCAAGCTATTGGCTTATTTTTAGTAATAATCTCAAACAATTTTTTGCGTCTTTTAATATGATTAATCCATTTTTTTTGGATTAAATCTTCATCTTTGAGTTTGTGTTTAGATTTTTCATAATCAACCATGCCAAAATGAAAAAGATAAAGATTTTTATCAATACGGTAATTACTTCCTTTTATTCTATGCATACCAGAACCCCAAATAACTGGTTTATTAGCAACTACTGGCTTAGTATATCGTGATGAAATATGGGCAAAATTGCGTTGATTTAAAAATGGTTTATTAAAATCAATTTGTTTTTCAATTTCTAAATTTTGCCCAACATCTAAACCTAATGCTGATAATGTTTCATACCTTTTTTTAGTGCTTAAATAATTTATTAGATCAGTACCTGCTAAAGGATCAAGTACTAAAAACTCATCAACATCCATAGCTAATATAGTATCAAACAATAAAAATAAAGAATGCGCTAAATACGACATTTGAAGTGCACGATTCCTATCTCCTTTTGATCTTTTTAAATTTTTATGAGGTAGTTTTAAAAAATTAACTTCATTGACATTATCACATTCTGGTAATTTTTGATCATGCCCATCTAAAAAAACAAATAAATTTTTATGCCCAAAAATAGAACCATAATAATCAATCCATTTAATTAAAAATAAATTGTCATTTCTTACAGTTGTGATAACGGCAATTTTTATTTTTGTACAATCCATTTTATTTGGCTTATAAGACTAAAATCGTGATTTTACTTTAAAATCTTAATATTGCCCTGTAGTTTATATAGTAACTTGTATTAAAAAATATCTATAATAACCAAAATGAAAGATAATAACAAAATAAAAAAAACTAATTTTATTAAAAATATCATTGAAAAAGATTTAGATAACAAAATATATAAATCAATTAAAACTCGCTTTCCTCCCGAGCCAAACGGATATTTGCACATAGGACATGCTAAATCAATATGTCTTAATTTTGGGATAGTAAAAAAATATAAAGGCAAATGTAATCTGCGTTTTGATGACACTAATCCAACTAAAGAAAATATCCAATTTGTAAATTATATTAAAGATGATATTAAATGGTTAGGATTTAAATGGGATAAAAACGTTAAATATAGCTCTAACTATTTTAATGATTTTTATAAATATGCAATTGAGCTTGTAAAAAAAGATCTAGCTTATGTTTGTTTTTTAAACACAGAACAAATTAGGAAATATAGAGGAACCCTAAAACAAAAAGGTAAAAATAGCCCTTATCGTAATACTCCAATCAAAGAAAATTTAGCGCTATTAGAAAAAATGAAAGATGGCAAATTCAATGAAGGCGAATGTGTATTAAGGGCAAAAATTGACATGGAATCAAGCTTTATATGTATGCGTGATCC
>CAKMYR010000045.1:0-4493 GCA_929200175.1 uncultured Gammaproteobacteria bacterium | reverse complement strand
AAATATCCTCAAACAGATGAAAAATGGTTTATTTATCCTATGTATGATTTTGCTCATTGTATAAGTGATGCAATTGAGGGCGTAACCCATTCTTTATGTACTTTAGAATTTCAAGATAATCGTCGTTTGTATGATTGGATATTAACTAATTTAAATGATTTTAATAAACCAGATCGTCCATATCAATATGAATTTTCTAGACTTAACTTAGAATATACAATTATGTCAAAAAGACTATTACAAAAATTAGTTGAAGATAAGTTAGTATCTGGCTGGGATGATCCTCGTATGCCTACTATATGCGGACTTCGTCGTCGTGGATATACTCCAAATAGCATTATTGATTTTACTAAAAAAAATGGTATTTCTAAAATAGACAGTATAACTAAAATGAGTTTATTAGAAGATTCTGTTCGTGATGATTTAAATAATACAGCGCCTAGGGTTATGGCTGTAATAAATCCTATTAAAGTTATCATTACAAACTATTTGGAAAATAAAGTAGAATCAATTGAGGTTCTTAATCATCTTAAAAATGAAAATATGGGAAAACGCCAAATATTTTTCTCTAAAGAAATATATATTGATAAAAATGATTTTTCCAAAATAGCTCCTAACAAAAAATTTAAGCGTCTGGCAATTAACAAAGAAGTTCGTTTAAGACATGCTTATGTTATTAAAGCCACATCTTTTGATATTGACGAAAATGATAATATTAAAACTATTTACGCAACATATGATGCTGATACTTTAGGCAAAAATCCAAAAGATGGTCGAAAAATTAAAGGAGTAATTCATTTTGTAGAATCAACCACTGCTATAAAAGCTGAATTTAGAATTTATGATAGATTATTTAAAGTAGAAAATCCAAATAAAAGCATTGATTTTAAAGAAACAATTAATCCAGACTCATTGGCAATAAAACATGGAATAATAGAGTCTAGCATGCTAGAAGCCAAACCTGAATCATCATATCAATTTGAACGCGAAGGGTATTTTTGTCGTGACAATAAAAAATCTGCAAAACTAGTTTTTAACAAAACAGTAGGACTTAAAGACACTTGGAATAAATAGTTTATTAATAATGCTTTATATTATTTAGCCACAATGAAAGATTATCAATCTCGTTATATTTGGTTAAATCAATTTGTAATGGAGTAACAGATACATAGTTGTTGTTAATTGCATAAAAATCAGTACCTATAATATTATCATCCTCTGCTCCATTTGCTCCAATCCAATATAATGACTTATCTTGTTTATCTTGAATCGCTTTTTCTGATATATGTCTTTTGCCTAAACGAGTTGTCTGAAAACCTTTTATATCACTCAAGGGAACATCAGGCACATTTACATTAATAATTGTATCACTTGAAAGATTTGTATGCTTTATTTGACTAACTAATTGATTGATAATAAATCCTGCTGTTTGAAAATTTTTACCCTCAAATCCAGCTAAAGAAATAGCTATAGATGGTAATCCTAAAAAACGACCTTCTATAGCGCCAGCAACTGTACCAGAGTAAATAACATCATCGCCTAAATTAGAGCCAAAATTAATACCAGTTACTACTAAATCTATCTTTTGCTTTAAAAAACCACAAAGAGCTAAATGGACACAATCACTTGGAGTAGCATCAACACTATAAATATTATCAGCTACTTTTATAGGTTGTAAAGGACTATTTATTGTAAGAGAGCTACTAGCAGCTGATTTATTTTTATTTGGGGCTACAACTATAGTTTGATGCTCTTTTGATAAAGATTTTATTAACTCAATAATCCCTTTAGCTTGATAGCCATCATCATTACTAATTAAAATATTCACTTAGAAATATAAAGTTTTAATTTATTTTTTTTAACATCAACTTTAACCGTACCGCCATCAGTTAATTTATTAAATAATAGCTCATCAGCAAGAGGTTTACGAATAGTATGTTCAATTAACCTTGCCATTGGTCTTGCCCCCATATCTTCATCATAGCCATTTTTAGCAAGCCATTTACGTGCAGTATCAGTTACAATTAATGATATATTTTTAGCTTCAAGTATATTTTCTAATTCAAACAAAAATTTATCCACTACAAAAATAATGGTATTTTCATCTAAGGCATTAAAATAAATAATTTCTGATAAACGATTTCTAAACTCTGGAGTAAAAACTTGTTTTAATTCCTTTTTGTAATCTGAATAATAATCCTGCTTACTAAAACCAACAGAAGAGCGAGCGGCGTTTCTTGCTCCAACATTTGAAGTCATAACTAAAATTACATTTCTAAAATCAACTTCTCTGCCATTAGCATCTGTTAATTTGCCATTGTCCATCACTTGCAATAATATATTGAATATATCTGGATGAGCTTTTTCTATTTCATCAAGTAAAAGTAATGAATATGGACTAGAATTAACAGCCTCTGTGAGTAATCCTCCTTGATCATATCCAACATATCCAGGAGGTGAGCCAATTAATTTAGAAACTGAATGACGCTCCATATATTCACTCATATCAAAGCGTAATAATTTAATATTCATAATGCGTGCAAGCTGCTTACAAATTTCAGTTTTTCCTACTCCAGTAGGTCCTGCAAATAAAAATGATCCCACAGGCTTTTCTGCTGGTCCAAGCCCAGAACGCGATAATTTTATTGCGGTTGATAAACTATCTACTGCTAAATTTTGTCCAAATACATTTAGTTTTAATTCCTGCGCTAAATTTTTAAGAAATGATTTATCATTATCACTAATTTGCTTTGATGGTATACGAGCAAACTTAGCTACAATATCTTCAATGTCATTAGTTTTTATATTTATTTTACGTTTTGATTTTGGCTTAATTTGTTGCAATGCTCCTGCCTCATCTATAACATCAATGGCTTTATCAGGCAAATAACGATCTGTTATATAACGATTAGAAAGCTCAACAGCAGAAACAATTGCAGCTGGTGAATATTTAACTTTATGATGTTTTTGATAATATTTTTTAAGTCCGTTTAAAATTTTAACGGCATCATTAATAGAAGGCTCTTCAATATCAATTTTTTGGAAACGACGAGATAAGGCATGATCTTTTTCAAAAATTTTTCTATATTCATCATATGTAGTAGAACCTATACATTTAAGATTGCCATTAGCAAGCGCTGGTTTTAATAAATTAGACGCATCTAATGATCCATTTGCAACTCCTCCAGCACCAATTAAAGTATGAATTTCATCAATAAATAAAATTGTATTTTTAGCTTTTTTCAAATCTTTCAATATTGATTTAATGCGATCTTCAAAATCTCCACGATATTTAGTGCCCGCTATTAACACCCCTATATCTAATGAGTATATAACTGCATCTTTTAAAATATCAGGCACATTGCCGTCAATAATTTTTTTAGCAATACCTTGTGCTATCGCGGTTTTACCTACACCTGCCTTGCCTACAAATAATGGATTATTTTTACGTCTTCTAGATAAAATTTGAAATGTTCTAGCTAATTCCTCTTCTCTCCCTAATAGAGAATCAATTGAACCTTTTCTAGCCTCAGTACATAAATTAACTGCATATTTTTCTAATGATGTCTTTTTTCGTTTTTCATTAGTATTTTTAGAAGCAGAATTTTGCTTAATATTATTTTCTTCTATTTCAGATATTTCAGTTATATCAGAACTAGAAAGATTATTATTTTTTAGTAAAATTACAGCATAAGATTCTTTTTCTGAAAAAATACTAACTAATACATTTAATGCATCAACTGTTTTTTTCTGCGCTAATTGAACTTGATAAACACTGCGTTGTAAAACTCTTTGAAAGCCAACAGTTGGAGTAATATTAAAATCAGAATTATCAGATACTATTGGAGTATGTAAGTTGATATATTCTTTTAATTCTAAACGCAAACGACTAATATCAATGTTTTTACTATTAAGAAAATCAATAACTTTGCCAACATTAAGTAATGCCAATAATAAATGCTCGACAGTAACGAACTCTAGGCGGCTTTGACGCGCCTGTTCCATAATGTTATTAATTTGTTTTTGCAAAACTCCTTCAATCATAAGTGCTTATTATATATTAATGTTCCTTACGCAAAATACACATTAGTGGTTGATTATTATTGCGTGCAAAGTCTATCACTTGTTTAACCTTAGTCTGCGCTATATCATAAGAATAAATTCCGCAAACACATTCTCCTTCATTATGAATTTTTAGCATAATTTCTTTGGCTACTTTTTCATTTTTAACAAAAAATAATTTAAGAACTTCAATCACAAAATCCATAGTTGTATAATCATCATTTAGTAATAAAACTTGAAACATAGATGGTTTTTTTAACTTTGGTTTTGTTTTTAACTGTTTTTCTTTAATCAAAATATCTTTCATACTTTTACTGATTTTTTTCGTAACAATATTATAGAAATAAATAATATAATAGTAGTAAACATTATAGAGCCAAAAAAACTATTATAATCAAACCTTAAAGATAATACTCCGCCTATTCTTGAAA
>CAKMYR010000044.1 GCA_929200175.1 uncultured Gammaproteobacteria bacterium | reverse complement strand
TTAGTTTGTTTAATGCTTTCAATTACAAAACTAGAGGTAACTTTAATAAATGATAAATCGCCAATAAGTCTCTTATAAAAATTATCATATGCAGCAATATCTTTAACAATTGCCTTTAATATATAATCAACAGCGCCACTTAGACGATGACATTCTACAATCTCTGGCAATGTTTTAACTGATTTTGAAAACATATTTATTTTATTTTTATCGTGTGATTCAATTGTTATAAATACAAATACAGTTGTATTTAGTTGTACTTTTTCTTGATCTATAATAGCTATAGTCTTTTTAATAATTCCTTGTTTTTTTAGTTTATTAATCCTCTTCCAGCAAGGAGTAGTGGATACATTTGCTGCATCAGATATCTCTTTAATAGTTAAATCAGAATTATTTTGTAATAAATCTAAAATCTTAATGTCTACTTTATCCATAAAATTTTATACCAACTAGGTAAAAATTAGCATAATATACTATCTTTTAGCAAAAAAGTAATAATTTAATAATTATTTTACTAAAATAATCTTATATTTAGAATATTATTTATGTACAATGGCTTAAATTTATTAAAAAGCACCCTTTAAATGTATAAATACGATAATTTAGATAGTCAATTCTTAGGCGAAAGAGTAGAGCAATTTACCAAGCAAATAGATAGATACAAAAAAAACGAGCTTGATGAAGATCAATTTAGAAGCCTAAGGCTTAGAAATGGCTTATATAAAGAATTACATGCAAATATGTTGCGTGTAGCTATACCATATGGCGTAATTAATTCAAAACAGCTTAATCAATTAGCACTTATTGCAAATAAGTATGATAAAGGTTATGGTCATTTTACAACCAGACAAAATATTCAATTTAACTGGATTGATTTAGCTGATATGCCAAACATATTAAAAGATTTAGCTGATGCTGGCTTGCATGCGATTCAAACCAGCGGTAAATCTATTCGTAATATAACAGCAGATCCATTATCAGGAGTAAGAACAGATGAAATAGCTGATGCAAGGCCATACAGCGAAATAATTCGTCAATGGTTTACACTACATCCTGAATTTTCATGGTTACCAGCAAAATTTAAAATTGCTATTAATGGAATAAAAACAGATCAAATAGGAATGAAATTTCATGACATAGGATTACAAATAGTGCGTAATGAAAATAAAGAGCTAGGTTTTGCAGTTTATGCTGGAGGAGGCTTAGGCGCAGCAGCAATGCTAGCACAGGAAGTAAAATCTTTTGTACCAGAAGAAGATATATTAAGCTATCTTGAATCTTTATTACGTACTTATAATCTTCAAGGTCGTAGAAATAATCCTAAAAAAGGTAGAATAAAATTTTTAGTTAAAGAGTTAGGAAAAGATAAATTCTCTGAATTAGTTGAAAAAGATTGGTTATTATCAAAAGACAATAAAGAATTAAAACTAAACTTTGCCAAATTAAAAAAATTACAAGATAATTTTAAGATTCCAATCAAACCAAAAGCGTACTCAAATAAAAATACTGATGTTGATTTTAATTTTAGTATTTGGAGAAAAAACAACGTACGCGAAAATAAAATATCCGGTTATTCTGTTATTTTTGTATCATTAAGCCAAATAAACTCAGCACCTGGAGATATATCTCATCAACAACTAAAAGCACTTGCTAAGCTAGTATTAAAATATAGCTGTGATGAAGCTAGGATTACTAAAAAACAAGATATCGTACTACCATTTGTTAAAAACGAAGATGTTTATGAATTGTGGCAAAAATTAAATTTAATTGATTTATCTAGTCCACATAATGATACATTTGCCCATATAGTTTCTTGCCCGGGTCTTGATTATTGCTCTTTGGCAAAAACAACATCTATCCCGATTGCAAAACAAATTCAAAATAGATTTAATGAAAATGGATTATTGTTTGAAGCTGGTAATTTGTCTTTACATATATCTGGTTGTGAAAATTCATGTTCTCATCATCATGTAGCTGATATAGGATTATTAGGATTAAATAAAAATGAAGATGCATTTTATCAAATCACCTTAGGCGGCAATACTAAAGATGATACTGAATTAGGTAAAAGACTAGGTAGAGCTGTTTCTCAAGATGAAGTAATTGATGTAGTTGAAAAAATAGTTAAAGTTTATCTAGCAAACAAAGAAGAAGAAGAAAGTTTTAATAAAGTTTTTAAAAGAATTGGAATTGCTCCATTCAAGGATTCAGTATATGCCTGAAAATAATATAAAAATAAATGAATTGCTTGATGTAGAAAATTGGCAAAAAAATAACTCAACATCATCTAAAGGTATTATTTTAAATCCGACTGATGATGTCCAAGCTTTAGCCGATACTTTAAATCAAGCCAGTCTTATTGCGGTTGATTTTAGTAATTTTGATGACGGTAGAAATTATTCTCAAATAAAATTACTAAAAAGAATAGGTTATACTGGCAAGATTCATGCAATTAATGTTCATATTGATCATTTGCAATTCATATTAAGATCTGGTGTTGATTCTTATGAATTACTTCCAGAATATAAAAAATACGATGTCAATTATGCTAGCGATTTTAGTATTTGTTATCAAGCCGCTGATAATAATATCGGATTATTAGAAAAACACAAATTGGATTAACTATGATTGTTGAAAAAGTATATAGATCAGTTGCTAAAACTACGTCTTGGAGAATATTTGCAACCCTTGATACAGTTATAATTTCTTATTTTATAACTGGAAATTGGGTAATGGCAACCTCAATTGGAGCTATTGAAGTTGCTACTAAAATTGTATTGTATTATGCACATGAGCGTGTCTGGAATAGAATCTCATTCGGCAGAATAACTACAAAACCTTAAACTAAATAAATTATAAAGGAGATATAAATAAAATGAATGAATATAACTTAACAAGTGAAGAAATTTTTGAAATGGTTAATGGTTTAACATTACCACAAAAAATCCAAAGATCTTTGGATTTAATTGAGGACGCTTACAATGAATACGGCGAAAATCTTATTGCTGCAAATAGTTTAGGCAAAGATTCTTGTGTAGTTTGGGATTTAGTAAAACAAGTATCTAAAGATATTAAAGGCTTTATAGTAACTACGCCTTACAAACCACTTGAAACTAAATCATACATGAGAGATTTTGTTAAGCGCTATCCTGAAACATCAATTTTTGAAAGTGATAGTACGGTTGATAAATTGTATGAAACAGATCCAGATGGATGTTGTGAGATTTATAAAGTAGAACCTACTAGACAAGCATTAAAAGAACTTAAAGCCAAATGTTGGATAACTGGACTTAGATGTACCGAAGGTAGAACCAGAACAGACTACAGAGAAATTGAATTTAGAGATAAAGATTTAGCTAAACTTAATCCTATTTTAATTTGGGAAGAAAGAGAAATTTGGCAATATTTAGCTATGAATCAAATCAAGGTTAATAAACTATATAAAGAAGGTTATAGATCTCTTGGATGTACTCCTTGTACTGCAGTAGCAGTTGGTGATGAGCGTAGCGGAAGATGGCTTGGCTCTAGTAAATGTGGTGGTGAATGTGGTATCCATACTAAATCATTAAAGCTGCCAGCTTAAATTATTAAAATTTATTTGATTATTTTAAAAGAGGTTGAAGTTTAAATTTTTAAAAAATATTAAAATGATATCTTTGTAAGCGCTATAAAACTTAGTACTTATATTTAATACTATTTTTAAACTGCAATAAAATACATGTGTGATGAATGAATATGTTTTAATTTTAATTAGCACCATATTGGTAAATAATTTTGTATTAGTAAAATTTTTAGGGTTATGTCCTTTTATGGGAGTTTCAAAAAACATTGATTCCTCGATAGGAATGGGTTTTGCAACTACTTTTGTGCTAACAACTGCTAGTATTTTAAGTTATTTAATTAATAACTATATTCTAATTCCATTTGAAATTGGATACTTAAGAAATATTGCTTTTATTGTTGTTATTGCTGCAGTGGTAGGGTTTACTGAATTAATAGTTAATAAAACTTCGCCAGTTCTGCATCAATCATTAGGTGTATTTCTTCCTCTTATAACTACAAATTGTGCAGTTTTAGGGGTAGCTCTTTTAAATGTTGGATTAAATAATGGATTTTTAGATTCTGTTGTTTATGGCTTTGGTGCTGCTGTTGGCTTTTCTGTTATTTTGGTTTTATTTTCTTCAATTATAGAAAGGATTGCATTAGCTAATGTTCCTAAAATATTTCAAGGAACTCCAATTGCACTTATTACTGCTGGTTTAATGTCTATGGGATTTATGGGATTTATTGGATTAGCATAGTGTTTAATTCAGTATTTATTATCTCTATTTTATCTTTATTACTTGGTTTAATTTTAGGTTATGCAGCTGTTAAATTTAGAATTAAAGGCGATCCTTTAGTTGATCAAATAGATGCTATTTTGCCACAGACTCAATGCGGACAATGTAATTATCCGGGATGTAAGCCTTATGCTAAAGCAATTGCTAAAAACCAAGCTCCTATTAATCAATGTCCACCAGGCGGACAAGAAGTGATAAATAAATTATCAGAATTATTAGACGTAGAAGTTTTAGAATTAAACTCAGAAAATGGAGAAACCAAAGAAAAACATATAGTAGAAATAGATGAAAACTTATGTATTGGCTGTACTTTATGCATCCAAGCTTGCCCCGTTGATGCTTTTGTTGGGGCTGCTAAAGTTATGACTACTGTTATCAGTAGTGAATGTACTGGCTGTGATTTATGTATTCCAGTTTGTCCTGTTGATTGTATTTATATAGTGGATATTAAACCTACGATTTATGATTATGTACCAAATATTTTAAAGACTTCAAATGCTTGATAAAAAATACACTAAAGGTATAGTTGTTCCTAATAATTATAAAACTATTAGTACCAATATAATAAAAGCTCCTTTACCAAATAAAATAGTATTGTCATTACAACAGCAATATACTAATAATCAGGCAATACCTTGTGTCAAAATAGGAGAAAAAGTCTTAACTGGACAAATTATTGCCACCCCCCAAGATAGTATAGGAACACCTGTTCATTCTTCTATATCAGGCACTGTAACTGCTATTAATAATCAGGTAATTCCACATAAATCAGGATTAAAAATTAAAAGCATAACTATTGAATCAGATGGCAAAGATAATTGGATAGAAAAATCAAATTATGTTGACAATTTTTTAAATAAAGATAAATTAGAATTAATTAATTGTATTAAAAATGCTGCTATTGTTGGTTTAGGAGGAGCTGGATTTCCTACCCATGCTAAGCTAGAAAATATTAAAAACTGTAAAACAATAATCATTAATGGCTCTGAGTGCGAGCCAGGAATTATGTGTGATGACGCTCTTATGCAAAACTATGCTAAAGAAATATTAGGCGGAATTGAAATTTTATTACATATTACTGGTGCTAAAAATGTAATTATTGCAATTGAAGATGACAAAAAAAAATCTTTTGAAATTTTATCTAAATACAATAATAATGACGTTGTTAAAATTAAAAAAATTCCAACAAAATATACTTCTGGTTCAGAAAAAATACTTATTAAACACTTACTTGGTACTGAAATTCAATCAGGAAAATTTCCCGTTAATTTTGGGATTTTATGTCAAAATATAGCTACAACTAAAGCTATATTTGATGCAATAACTATCAAAAAACCATTAATCTCTAGGATAATTACAGTAACAGGATCTTCAATTGATAATCCAACTAATTATGAAGTTCGTATAGGATCTTCGTTTTCGCATATTATCAACTTATCTAAACCTAATACTGATAACTACGATGTTCGCATGGGAGGAATGATGATGGGAATTGATATTAAAGATACCAAAATAGCTATTTGTAAAACTACTAACTGTATTTTTGTTAATAAAGCCAAACAAAAGCCAATTGCTAAAGAATGTATCCGTTGTGGGCAATGTAATCAATCTTGTCCAATAAATTTATTGCCACAACAACTTTATTGGTATGCTAAAAGTGAAAATATTGATAAAGCGATAAACTATAAATTACTAGATTGTATTGAATGTAATTGCTGTACTTATGTTTGTCCTAGTGATATAGAATTAGTTGATTATTTTACTTTTGCTAAGTCTTTATATCGCAAACAAACAAAAGAGCAAAAACAAGCAGATATAGCTAGAGAAAGATTTGAATATAGAGAATATCGTTTAGAGCGCAATAAGCTTGAACGCGCCGAAATGTTAGCTAAAAAAAGAAAAGAATTAAAACAAAAAATGATTAATGATAAAGAGCAAAAAGATAAAATCTTATCTGCAATGAATCGTGTAAAAACAAAAAATGCTGTTAAATAATAAATTAAATACTAGTCAAATTATGTTCCAAGTCATTTGTGCCTTATCTCTAGGCATAGCTGCTAATTATTATTATTTTGGTTGGGGAATTATATTTCAAATAATTTTAGCAATTATTACCTCAATTATTGTTGAGTCTATTTTTCTTTCAATTAGAAAATTACCGATTAAAAGTACAATTACTGATTTTTCAGGTATTTTAACTGCGATTTTATTAGCTGTCTCTATCCCTTCGATAGCTCCTTGGTGGATTATTGTTTTGGGTACTTCTTTTGCTATTATTTTTGGCAAACATATTTATGGTGGTTTAGGTCATAATCCTTTTAATCCAGCAATGTTAGGATATGCTTTTTTACTTATATCTTACCCATTACAGATGACAACTTGGGCTAATGTATTTTTAGACATAGGGCAAAGTTTTGATTTAATTTTTAATGCAAAATCTTTTAATGCAATTAGTGGCGCTACTTTACTAGATGACATTAAAACTAAACTATCACTTGGAAAATTTGTAAATGAAATTTATACTACTTCTGATTCTCAAATTTGGATTAATATTGGATTTTTACTAGGAGGGATTTATTTATTAATTCGTAAAATTATTTACTTTCATATTCCTTTAGCTTTTTTATTAGGCTTATCTTTAACTTCATTAATTTTATCTTTAATAGATTCAGATTTATATATGCCTTTTTATTTTCATTTAACTACTGGAGCGACTATGTTAGGGGCATTTTTTATCGCTACTGATCCTGTGTCTTCTAGCACTACGCCAATAGGACGCTTAATTTATGGCTTTTGTATTGGTGTATTAGTTATAATTATTCGTGTATTTGGTGGTTACCCAGATGGAATAGCTTTCGCTGTATTGTTGATGAATATCACTGTCCCTTTAATTGATTATTATACTAAACCTAAAATATTTGGTGATAAAAACTAAATGAAAAATCTTATAATTAAATCGGGTATGTCTTTATTTATATTTACTTTTATTAGTATATTATTTGTAGTGTTAACGCAAAATGTTACTAAAGAACAAATTAAATATAATGAAGATCAATTACTAATTAATCGTTTAGAAGAATTAGTTAGTGGTTACAACAATGATATTATCTTCGAAAAATTTACAAAAAAAATTAAACTCCACGGCATAGAGCAAGATGTAACTATTTATCCAGCTAAACTAAATAATAAAATATTCGCTTATTTATTTGATCATGTATACCCAAATGGCTATAACGGCAATATTCGCTTATTAACTGGAGTTAATATAAATAACAAATTGCTAGGAGTTAGAGTAATAACTCATAAAGAAACCCCTGGTCTTGGTGATAAGATTAATATTAAAAAATCTGATTGGATTAAGCAATTTTCTGGTCTATCTCTTGAAAACCCTTCAGCATCTAATTGGAAAGTGGATCGAGATGGCGGTGCATTTGATAGCTTTACAGGTGCTACTATTACTCCGCGTGCTATTGTTACTTCTACTTATGAAATATTGGAATTATTTGATAAACTATGCTCTCAAGATAAAAATAATCAACAACAATCATGCTTTTAAATGATTTATATTTTGATTTACCAAGTTCATTAATCGCTCAAACCCCGCCTAAAAACAGAACAGATTCTCGTCTTTTGGTATCAACATCTAACATAATAGATACTTATTTTTCTCAAATAGTTAATTTTTTACAGCCGGGAGATTTATTAGTTATGAATGATACTAAAGTTATTCCTGCTCGTTTATTTGCTAATAAAAAAACTGGCGGCAATGTTGAAATTATGATTGAGCGTATTTTGGATAAAACAATAGCATTAGCTATGATTAAACATAGTGGAAAGTTAAGAAATGATAGTTTTTTAATTTTAGAAAATGGCGCCAAAGCAAAAATTGTATCAAAACAAGATGATATTTATAAATTAGAGTTTTATACTGAATCAATATTTGATTTACTAGATAATATCGGCCATATTCCATTACCGCCATATATTAAAAGAGCAGATAATCAAGATGATTTAAAGCGTTATCAAACCATATATGCAAAAAAAGCTGGCGCAGTTGCAGCGCCAACAGCAGGACTACATTTTGATAATAAGCTACTAGAATTATTAAAGAAAAAAAATATTAATCATTGCTTTGTAACTTTACATGTAGGCTCGGCTACATTTAAACCAATTAAAAAAGAAAATATTAAAAACCATAAAATGCATAGCGAGTATTTTGAAATTAACCAATCGGTCATTGATCAAATTAACAAAACTAAACAATCAGGTGGGCGCATTATTGCAGTTGGAACCACATCTGTACGAGTCTTAGAAGCTAGTTATAAAAACTTAGATTTAAAAGCACAAAAAGGAGAAACTGATATTTTTATCTATCCCGGATATAATTTTAAAGTTGTTGATATGATGATAACTAACTTCCATTTACCTTATTCTTCACTACTTGCTTTAGTAGCTGCTTTTATTGGCTATGAAAAAATGATAAAAATCTACAAACATGCCATCGAACAAAAATATAGATTCTTTTCTTATGGAGATGCTATGTTATTAAATAAAACTTAAAGCAACCAACAAAATTTATAAAAATATTATTGACGTACTCCTTCAATAGAAAAAATTAAATCCAATTTTTTCGATGCAGGGCCAAGATTAGTATTAATATTAAAATCAGCTAAAGTTATTGTACTAATACCTTCAAACCCAATACGATACCCGCCCCAAGGATCTTTGCCTTCGTTTATATATTTAACATTTATAACTATGTTTTTAGTAACTCCATGCAAAGTAAGATCTCCTTTTAATATGCCACTACCATCTTTATTTTGCTTAAATGAAGTACTTATAAATTCTGC
>CAKMYR010000043.1:2644-9209 GCA_929200175.1 uncultured Gammaproteobacteria bacterium | reverse complement strand
GCAATAATTTATATAAATCGTGGAAAGATTCATTATAAAAAGAAAAACTTTAATAGCGCCTTATTAGATTTTAATAAAGCCTTAATTAAATTAGATTTTAATAAAGCCTTAATTAAAAATGATTATGTTGATGAATATTACAATTATAATTATGCTAATGCATATTCTTATCGTGCGTTGACTTACATAGAGTTCGGCAATATAGAATTAGCTATTCGTGATTATAAAAATTCTCTTTATAGTGCTGGTATGTCTTTTCTTGATAATACTTTTGATGAACTTGATAGTATATTTGAAGTGTATAGCAATATGACATATCTTGAAAAAGAAATAGCAAAGGAATTTATTAAAATACTTATAAAAGAAATGAGAATGAAAATATTATTATTCAAGCAAGAACCCAGTATAGATAAAAATATATTGGATAGTATAATTAAACTTTGCAAGGAGGGAAAATTACCCCAATTGAATTGTCGGCTTATCAATAATTATGAGAATAGAGAATAAAAACTAACTTTATCAATTTCAGAAAGTTTTTTAAAAAAATAGTTATTTAACATAATATAAATTATGCGAAGTTAGTTTTATAGATATTTTTCAATAATGTTGCACATCATTTCAATATGACCTTTGCGGTCATTTAGTGATCTAATGTAGCTAAATTTTTTGCCTCCGGCATTTATAAAAATATCTTTGCTTTCTATTTCTATATCTAATAATGTTTCTAAACAATCTGCTGAAAAACCAGGGCAAATTACTTGTACATGGCTTATATTTTCTTTTGCTAAGGACTGTAAAATGTCGTCAGTATCAGGTTTAATCCATTTTTCTGGACCAAATTTAGAATGAAAACTAACTTGGTATTCATCATTTTTTAAGTTTAATTTTTCAGCAAGCAGCTTAGAAGTATTAATACATTGCTGATAGTAAATATCTCCTTTATTAACAAAGCGTTGAGGTATTCCATGAAATGACATTATTAATTTATCAGGCTTGCTGTGTTTTTTTTGATGCTCAATAACAGAATTAGAGAGAGATTCTATGTATTTTTTATCTTTATGGTAACTACTAATAAAAACTGTATCTTTTTTATTATTATTTAAAAAACTATTTAAATTATCAAATGTAGATAAAACTGTAGCTCTTGAGTATTGCGGATAAAGAGGGAATATAATAAATTTTTTGCAATTTTTATTTTTTAATTCATTAAATGCCGAAAGCATTGATGGCTTACCGTAGTTCATCCCAACTACAAATTCTAAGTTATCATATTTAGCTGATAATGTTTTTTTAACTGCATTAAGCTGTAAGTTGGTTATATCTAACAAAGGTGATCCATCTCCAAATTTATTCCAAATTTTTAAGTATTTGATTGCAGATTTTTTAGGCCTAGTATTTAAAATTATAAAATTAAGAACTAGACTCCAGAGTATTTTATTAAAAGGCTGAATTACCCTATCATCTGATAAAAATTCTTTTAAATATTTTTTAAGCGCCATTTTTGTGGGTTTTTCAGGCGTTCCTAGATTAGTTAATAGAATTCCCTTCTTCATAAAGTTTTATGGGTTATTGAGCTTTTTAGAGACAAACTTATTAGTAAGTATATATTTTTGGTTTGGACTAGTAATTTTTTCCGGAATACTTAATTCAAAAAATCCACAAGCAATTAAAGGATTTAGTATTGCTTGCTTAAATTTTGTTTTATTAGTCCTTTTTAAAATTTTCATTAAGTCATTAGCTGTGTTTTCTTGATTGCAATTTTTTAAAATTTTTATATGGTTTTCATCAAGGCTATTAATGTTATAGCTTAGTCCCTGCTTAGTCCCCAATGTGCTATTAAGCCTTTTTTCATCAGCACTTTCTTTGAAGTTAAATTTTATTTGCTCTGCATTATCTTCTTTAAAATCTGAGATTGGATTTTTATCTGAGCTACTGCCTTTATTTTTATTTTTGAGTTTTTTTAAAAAAAACATTTTGTCAATAATAAAGGTTAAAGTTATAAAATTGTTTGAGGGTATGAGCCTAATATTTCTATTTTTAAGGCTTTGTTGGCGATATCTTTTAAAGATAACTCTACTTTTTTATCTTTTTGATGGCCTTCAATATCAATTAAAAACAAATATTCCCATTTAACTCCAGGAATTGGATGTCTTACTAGTTGTAATATATTGATATTATTGTTTTTAAATGGCTCTAATATATCAAATAATGAACCAGATTTATGTTTAGCTAACACTAAGATAGATGTTTTATCTTTTCCAGAAATACCTACTTCTTCTTTTCCTAAGACTAAAAAACGCGTAGTATTGCTGGTTTTATCTTCAATATTTTTGGCTATTATTTCTAAATCATATAGATTTGAAGATATTTTAGATGCTATAGCGGCAGCATTATCTTTGCTTTTAACCATGTTTGCAGCTAAAGAATTAGAAGCAACTGATCTTAATTGGGCATTTGGATAGTTGCTATTTATCCATTGTCTGCATTGATCAAATGATTGTTGGTGAGAGTATATAGTTTTAATTTGCTGTGATTTATCTCTTATCATTAGCTGATGTCTTATAGGTATTTCTACCTCGCCGCAAATCTTTAATTTATGAGAATGAAGCATATCAATTGTGATGCCAACAACACCATTAGATGAATTTTCTATAGGGGCTACGCCGTAGTTGGCATTATCATTTTCAACTACAGAAAATATTTCATCAATATTGTTGCAATGAATAGTAGATACGGTATTTCCAAAGTGTTTTAAGGCAGCTTCTTGGGTAAATGTACCAGCAGGACCTAGATAAGCTACTTTAATCGATTGTTCTAATGCAAGGCAAGCTGACATTATTTCACGAAAAATATGTGCGATGTCTTTATCCTTAATCTTTCCATCATTTCTATCGATGATGGCTTTAAGAACTTGGGCTTCTCTTTCTGGCCTATAAAAACTATCTTTATTTTCTGTAGTTTTTTTTAATTGCGCTATATCTAAGGCAAGATTGGCTCTATTATTTATTAAAAGCTGTATTTGCTTGTCTATTGAATCAATTTCAGCTCTTATTTTTGTAATTGTTTTTTTAGCCATTTTTAAAAATCAAACAATTGTAAGATTAAGAACACCTTTAATTTTCCTTAAATTATTAATAACTTCATTTGGGATTTTACTTTCTAAATCAATTAAGCTATATGCAATTTCATTTTTAGATTTATTTAATAAGTCATTGATATTAATTTTTGCATTTGCAATAGCAGTAGAAATTTGACCCACCATATTTGGAATATTTTTATGAGCAATTATTATCCGTTGTTTGCCATTTCTTGGCATAATAACTTCTGGAAAATTTACAGAATTAACAATATTGCCATTCTCTAAGTAATCTTTAATTTGTCTTGCAACCATAACAGCACAGTTATTTTCAGCTTCAATTGTTGATGCTCCTAAATGAGGTAATGCAATTACCCTATTATGGTTTTTTATTTTATCAACTGGAAAATCTGTTATATAGTATTTAATGTCTTTATTGTCTAAAGCTTTAATTAATGCCTCTTCATCTATAATTCCGTAGCGAGCAAAATTTAAAACAGTTGCCCCTTTTGGCAATAAACAAATATTTTCTTTATTTAATAAATTTTTAGTAGCCTCAACTAACGGAACATGAAAAGAGACAAAATCACTTTTTTTAAGCAATTGATTTAAGTTAGATGATTTTTTAACTCCTGCATTTAATTGCCAAGCATTATTAATAGTAATCCCTGGATCAAACCCAATAACATTCATTCCTAGATTATGTGCAGAATTTGCAATTTGTACTCCTATTGCACCTAATCCTATTATTCCTAATGTTTTTCCCGGTAGCTCTGATCCAATATAATTCTTTTTAGATAATTCAACTTCATTTTTTAAATTATCAAGAGGTAAATTATTCACATGATTCCAAGCTTGGCAAATATTACGACTAGATAATAAAATTGAGCTAATAACTAATTCTTTAACTGCATTAGCATTTGCTCCGGGAGAATTAAAAACAACAACCCCCTTTTCATTCATTTTATCTATTGGGATATTATTAACTCCAGCACCAGCCCTACCAACAGCTTTTAAATTATCATTGATTTTCATATCATGCATTTTAGCGCTACGCACCAAAATCGCGTCAGGATCGTTTATATCAGCAGAAACATCGTAATTATTTTTAGGTAATTCTTTTAATCCAGTTGCTGAGATATTATTTAATATTTTAATTTTAAACATTATTAACCATTTTCCTTTTCAAATTTATGCATAAATTGTATTAGTGAATCAATCCCCTCTTCTGGCATAGCATTATAAATACTAGCACGCATTCCCCCTACTGATCTATGACCTTTTAGGGCAATTAAATTATTATCACTAGCTTGCTTTAAAAATAAGCTATTTAATTTTTCATCTGCTAATAAAAATGGTACATTCATCCTTGAGCGATATCTTTTAGCTACTAGGTTTGTATAATAATTAGAATTATCGATAGTATCGTATAATTTTTTAGCTTTATTTTTATTTATTTTTTCTATGGTTTTTAAGCCGCCTTGTTTTTTTAGCCATTCAAGGACAATAGAAGCTACATACCAAGCAAAAGTTGTTGGAGTATTGTACATTGAATCATTTTTTGCCTGAGTAGCATAATCAAATAATATTGGTTGATTTTTCATAGCTTTGCCAATTAAATCATCTCTAATTATTACAATAGTAACTCCAGATATCCCAATATTTTTTTGCGCTCCAGCATAAATAATCCCAAACTTTGATACATCAATTTGATGAGATAAGATAGATGAAGACATATCTATTACTAAAGGCATATCTACTTTTGGAATATAATCAAATTCTAAACCAGCTATAGTTTCATTAGGAGTATAGTGTAGATAAGCTGCATTATTATCAATATTCCAAGCAGAAAAATCAGCTATATCAGTATAATTATTATCAGTGCTGTCAGTACAAATATTAACTTTACAATAACGTTGCGCTTCGGTTATTGCTTTTTTAGACCAATGACCGGTATTTGCATAATTAGCTTTGGTTTTACCTTGTAATAAATTAATTGGAACCATTGAAAATTGAGATGATGCACCTCCTTGCAAAAATAATACTTTATAGTTTTTAGGGATTGACATTAAATCCCTTAGATCTTGTTCTAGTTTATGTGCAAGTTGCATAAAGTCAGGACCTCTATGTGAAATCTCCATAACTGATGCCTTTGCATTACCATATACTAATAATTCTTGTTGCATTTGCTTTAGAACGCATGTTGGTAGCATCGAAGGCCCAGCGCTAAAATTGTAAATTGACTTCATTGTTTTTAATTCTTAAAAAGGCTTTAAATTTTATCACAAATTAAAAAATAGATTATTATGGTTAATATTTTATTTATTTTTTTATTGGTCTATATAATATGCATTTTTTTAAATTTAATAATTTAAATTGAAGTGTTACAAAAAAATTTAGTTATAACTTTTTTATCAATCCTAATATTTAGTAAAAATATAAATGCAGCATTAGGCCCTATCCCTATTTATTTAAACACGGAATATCGTACTTTAAATCCAGTTATTGATTCAATTTCGTCTAATATTAAATTAGATTCTGAGCAAATTCAAGCAACTGGAGCTAGCACTTTTTTACAATTATTAAAATCTATACCTTCTGTTAATTTATTTCATACAAGTGGTAATGTTCCATCTTTATTTTTACGAGGAAGTCAGTCCCATCAAACTATATTATTGGTAGACGGAGTAAGAGTAATGAATAATTCAACTCCTGAAGGAACTCCTAATTTAAATTCAATATCATTATCTCAAATTGATAGAATTGAAATAATAAAAGGACCTTATTCTTCTTTATATGGTTCTGGAGCAATTGGTGGCGTTGTACAAGTATTTACAAAAACAGCTAAAAAAGGAGATGATGGATTTGTAGTATCAACATCATTAGGCTCAAATAATTCTAAGAACTATGATATTTCATATAGTAAATCAAAGGATAATTTTGCTTTTAACTTTAATTTTAATAAAAATTTATCTGATGGGATTAATGCTCGGATAGATGATGATATTGATAAAGATTTAGACGGCTTTAGAAATACAGCAAAAAGTTTTAATTTAAAATACAAAATTAATGATGATTTAGATTTAAGTTTTAAATATATAGATAATAATAATGAAGAAGATTATGATGATATAAAAGGGTTTGGAGATTATTATTCTAATAAAAAAATTATTCAAAATTTCTCCCAAAAATCTTTTCAAATCGATTATCAACATTCTAAAAATTTAAAACAAAGCTTTAATTATTCTGATAATTTACAAACAACAGAAACATTAACTAATGGAGAAAAAATAGCTTTAGAAAATGATATTTTTACTAAGGTTAAGACTAGAGAAATAACTCTTTTAAATGATATTAATATTAATGAAAATTCTTTATTAGTGTTAGGTTATACAAATCTAAAAGATAATATAGTAAGTAAAGATAAAACATTATCTAGCCAAGATATATTTAGCCAATATCAATTAAATATAGATGAAAATAATCAAT
>CAKMYR010000043.1:0-2634 GCA_929200175.1 uncultured Gammaproteobacteria bacterium | reverse complement strand
GTTATTGGTAGTAGATTAGTTAAACATGAAAAATTTAATAACCACTATACCTATAACATTGGCTACAAACATAAATTAACTAATAATTTAGAGCTATCTATTGCAAATGGAACAGCTTTTAAAGCTCCTGTTGTTGATCAATTGTATGATACTACTTACACTAAAGGCAATCCTAATTTAGAGCCAGAAAAATCTAGAAGCTTAGAAATAGGAGTTAATTACAATTCAATTATTGGAAATTTACAAGCTAATGTTTATAGAACTAAAATTAGCAATGATATTCAGTATGTTGGCGCTACTTTTCCAGAACTTGGAACTTATGCAAATGTCGGTAATAATGTAATTAGCAAAGGACTTGATTTATCAATAACTACAAAGCCTATTTTAAATTGGAATATAACTGCTAGTTATTTTCATAATAATGTTAAAGAAGATGTTGAAAATGCTAAGCAATTAATAAGGCGTCCAAAAGAAACTTATAAACTTACTTTTAATCGTGAATTTAATAAATTTACAGCTAATATTGAATTTATTAAGATAGGCTCTTATAGAGATATTGTATATCCTACAGAGTATCAAATAGATTCTTATCAGTTAGTTAATTTATATGGTAATTACAAAATTGCTAAAGATATGGATTTAATAATTAAAGTTAATAATGCAATTGATTTGGATTATACTGTAATAAAAGGTTATAATCAGCCCGGCAGAACTCTGAGTTTAGGGATTGTTTATAGTTTTTAAGCATTGATTTTATATAATATTTCACAAATGAATTTATTGAAAATAATTAAACAAGATAGAACTGCTAGTTTTAGAAATATAATGGCATTAGTTATAATTTTAACCTTGATAGTGCTTACTAGAGGTCATTATAACTGGCTTATTTTTACTTATCATTTACCAGATTTTACTATTGCTGCATTGTTTATAGCAGGCGTATATTTGCGTAATTTTTTGTCAGTATTTTTAATTATACTTAGCGCTGTTATTGTTGATAATTATTCAATTTTATATCTTGGGGTCGAAGCTAATTGTATAACTCCAGCTTATAGTTTATTACTATTGACATATTTTGGTATTTTTTATTTAAGCAAATATTTAACAACGCTTGTAATAAATAAAAATTTTATTAGAAATTTTTCATTAATAATCGTTATATCATCTGTTCAATGGTTTTTAGCCACTTTAAGTTATTATTTATTTACAGATAGTGCATTAAATAAATTAGGCTCATATATGTTATATTGGTCAGTTAAGGAAATACCAATTACATTATCTTGGATGGTTATTGTTATGTTGGTATTTACTATTAATCATAATTACTCACTAGTAAACTACTTTTATAAAAATAAATCACTAAGTGACTGAATCAACAGCTAGTTATAAAAAACGAATGCAGCTTAAAAAATCCTATATTGATAAGAGGATAAAACAAGCTAATATCAATAAATCACTAATAGTTTTATTAACAGGCAATGGCAAGGGAAAATCCTCTTCTGCTCTAGGTATGATTTATCGCTCATTGGCTTATAATATGAAAGTTGGAGTTGTTAAGTTTTTAAAAGGTGAACAGCATACAAAAGAAGATGAATTTTTAATTAAACATAAAGATATTAAAGCTTTTTTTATGAAAACAGGGTTTACTTGGGATACACAAGACACTAGCTATGATACTAAAAAAGCGATTGAAACTTGGCTTGAAGCAGAAAAATTATTACAAGATGAAAATATAGACTTAGTAGTATTAGATGAATTAACTTACATGCTTAATTATAAATATCTTGATAAAAAACAAGTTATTTACGCTATAAAAAATCGGATAAAAAAGCAACATGTAATTATTACAGGCAGAGCTGCTGATAAATCTTTAATTGATATAGCTGATACAGTTAGTGAAATTAAAGATATTAAACATGCATTTAGAGACAATATAAAAGCCCAAAAAGGGATTGATTACTAACTTGGTATAAAGTCTAATACTGTTGCGTTAATACAATATCTAGGCAATCCATCTGGACCATCATTAAAAACATGACCTAAATGAATATCTGATAGTTTAGAACGAACTTCTACTCTTGTCATTCCATGACTATTATCAACTTTTTCATATACTTCGTTATCTACAGATTGAGTAAAAGATAACCATCCTGAATGAGAATTAAATCGGTATTTAGTTTCAAACAACGGTCTGCCTGATAATTTATCAACAAAAACCCCATCGCCAGTATTTTTAAAAATATCATATTGTTTGCAAAAACGATTATCAGTAGCATCATTAAAAGCAACTGCAAATGCCTCTGAATTTACTCCCAATTTGAATTGTCCTAATGCTTTAAAAAAATCTTTTGACCCTATATAACCTGAATGTGCCCAAAGCTCTACAGAATCTTTTATAAAATGGATTGAGGGAGTATTTAAAGTATTGTCATTCGATATTTTGAGCTCAAATCCTTTTATTTTTTCAAACAAAGCAGTTCTAATTTTTATATCGCCTTTATATTTTGAAATAACATTTTTTTCTAATTCTAAATAATTAGAATTGCTATTTTTATCTTCTTTGTCAGTTATTAATACTAATATTTCCATGCCTCCTAAAGGAGTAATAATTGTGTCGTTAGAGTCTTCTTTATC
>CAKMYR010000042.1 GCA_929200175.1 uncultured Gammaproteobacteria bacterium | reverse complement strand
AATTAAAATATAGATTTGGCATGCCTAACCCTGAAGGTTATCGTAAAGCTTTGCGTCTATTTAAAATGGCAGAAAAATTTTCATTACCTATTATTACTTTTATTGATACTCCAGGAGCCTATCCCGGTATAGGCGCTGAAGAGCGAGGACAAAGTTATGCCATAGCTAAAAATTTATATGAAATGTCAGATATTACTACCCCTGTTATTTCGGTAATAATTGGAGAGGGCGGCTCTGGTGGGGCATTGGCTATTGGTGTTGCTGATATTGTTATGATGTTTGAATATAGCATATATTCGGTTATTTCTCCAGAAGGCTGTGCTTCTATTTTATATAAAGACTCTGCTAAGGCAAATACTGCTGCTGAATCCCTTAAACTTACTAGTTATAATTTAAAGAAATTAGGATTAATTGATAAAATAATAAATGAGCCTTTAGGCGGTATTCATCGCAATCCAGAGCAAGCAAAGCAATTTTTAAGAAAAGCCTTAGAAGAAGAAATCCAAAAAATAATAGAAAAACCAATTGATAAATTATTACAAGATAGACATAAAAAAATATTAGATTTTGGGGAATTCAAATAATAAAATTATTCCTTAAGGAAGCTAAATTACATGACATTTAAGTAAAAATGCAAAGTTATTTAGATAAAAAAGACTCATATCTTGTAGGAAAAAATATAGTTCTAGCATTAAGCGGCGGCATAGATTCAATTGTATTATTACATTATCTGAATAAAAATTATCATAATAATTTAAAAGTTATACATTGCAATCATAATTTATCAAAGCATTGTGATAAATGGAGTTTGTTTTGTAAAGATTTATGTAAAAATATCAATGTTGATTATAAAAATATCAATATATCAATAACAGGAAAATCAAATATTGAGCAAAGATTGCGTCAAAAGCGTTATCAAGCATTAGCTTGTAATTTAAAAGATAATGATATTTTGTGTACAGCCCATCATCAAAATGATCAAGCAGAAACATTATTAATACAACTTTTTCGTGGCGGTGGACTAAATGGATTAGCTGCTATGCCTAAAATAAAAAAATTAGGCAAAGGCTTTCATTATCGTCCTTTATTAGATGTTAAAAAAGAGGTAATTAATAACTATGCTAATTTAAATAAACTAAAGTGGGTAGAAGATGATAGTAATGAGAATATTAATTTTAGACGCAATTTCATTAGATTAAAGATCATTCCAGAGTTATTTAAGGTATATGAAAATATAACACAAGTTATAGCTAGAGCAGCTAATAATCAAGCAGAGGCATTACAATTAGTTAACGAATTAGCATTGATTGATATTACTCAAAATAAATTAATTAATAATAATAAAATAAATATTGCAAACTTAATTAAGTTAGATCTAAAAAGAATAAAAAATGTTATTAGATATCACATAAAATCTTTGGATTTTATAATGCCTACTAATAATGTTATGTTAGAAATTGTAAAGATTTTATACGCAAAAAAAGACGCAAAACCAAAAGTAAATTGGGATAACTATCAAGTTAGAAGTTATAAAAATGAGCTTTATTTTATTAATAACAACGATGAAAATAATAATTTTTGTCCGTTATATCAAGAATTTGTAAATTTGGCTAATTTTTCAATTGGCTATCGGACTAAAGGACAAAGAGTTAGATTGATTAATAAAAAACATACGCAGTCATTAAAAAAAATTTTGCAACAAGCTAACATTCCGCCTTGGGAAAGAGATAATTTAAAAATGTACTATATTGATAATAAATTAGTAGCAATGGAGCGTATTGGTAGACTTGAGGAGGTTTGATTATTTATTAAATTATTGCTTAAACTAAAAATATAAATTAATTTTAGGTGTTGGCATATTTGATTTTTTTTTCAGTAATCCAGCGATTTATTAAGGTTTTTAGTTCATCTTTATTAAGTTTTAGTAATTGATTTGAATAAAAATTCACTGTTTCTAATAAATAACCATCTCTTACTATGTTTGCTATTTGCATATTAGTAATTCCAGTTTGTTGAGTTCCTAGTATTTCTCCAGGGCCTCTTAATTCTAAATCTTTTTGTGCAATTTTAAAGCCATCATTTGTTTGTCTTAATATACCAAGTCTTGCAGCTGCTTTTTTGCTTAATGGTTTTTGATACATTAATATACAAATACTTGCATCATTGCCACGACCTATGCGACCTCGAAGCTGATGTAATTGCGCTAGTCCAAGCCTTTCGGTATTTTCAATAATCATAAGTGAGGCATTAATTACATTTAAGCCTACTTCAATTACTGTGGTTGCAACTAAAACATCAATATCGCCATTAGCAAAATCAAGCATTATTTTTTGTTTTTCATCTTTATCTAATTTGCTATGAACTAATGCTATTGATAAATTTGGTAAGTTATTTTTTAAATATTCAAATGTATTTTTTGCAGATTCATCACGCATATTTTCTGATTCTTCAATTAATGTACAAACCCAATATGCTTGATTATTATTTTCACAAACTTGCTTGATTTTTTCAATTACTTCATGTTTGCGAGTGTTATTGATTACGATAGTTTTAATTTGTTTTCTTCCTGGAGGTATTTCATCAATAATAGAGCAACTTAAATATGCATATGCACTCATTGTCAACGAGCGTGGAATAGGCGTTGCAGTCATTATTAATTGATGAGGAGTATTTTTAGCTTTTTTTGATAATAAAAGTCTTTGATGTACTCCAAATTTATGTTGCTCATCAATTATTATTAATCCTAGGTTATCAAATACTACATTTTCTTGAAATAAAGAATGAGTTCCAATAATTATTTTAGCTTCTCCAGATTTAATATCAGCTAGTTGTTGTTTTTTTTGTTTTGCATTTTGAGAGCTGTTTAACAAAGATAATTTGATATTTAGCGGCTTAGTGTATTTTGAAAAGCTTGTTAAATGCTGAAATGATAATATTTCTGTTGGTACCATAATAGCTGCTTGAAATCCATTTTCAATTGCTTGCAAACAACTAAATACCGCTACGATAGTTTTTCCAGAACCTACATCACCTTGTAATAGTCTTAGCATTGGATGATTTGAAGATAAGTCTTGGTTTATCTCTGCTATGCTTTTTTTTTGGGCATTTGTAAGTTTAAATTCAATTGATTTTAATAATTTATTAGATAGGTTATTTTTTATTGTAAAAGTATTTGAGATTTTAGTTTTATGCTTGGTTTTTTCCTCTAATAGGCTTATGCGATTAGCGCAAAACTCTTCTATAATTAATCTTTTCTGTGCTGGATGTTTGAATTGTTTGATATTATCAATATTTTCAAATTTATTTGGATAATGTAAAGTGATTATTGATTGTTTCATAGTAGGCAAATAATTTTTTGTTACATTTTTAAAATAATCAATAAAATTTGAGTCTTGCAAAACTTTAATAGCAGATTTAATCCATTTTTTTAACTGTAATTGTCTAATATCAGCAGTTAATGGATAAATTGGGCTTAAGGTTTTTTCTATTAAAGGTTTTTGCTTTTGTGAGATTAGACTATAGTCTGGATGGTGCATTTCTAAGCCTTGACGCGAAATCTTAATTTCTCCAAAACACTCGATATTTCCGCCGCGATTAAAACCAATTTTTTGATAAGAAGAGAAATTAAAAAAACGCAAGATTAATTTTAGATTATTCTCATCATGCAAGTAACATATTAATTGTTTACGCCTAGTGTTAACCTCTTTTACATGCCCAATTGTTAATCTTACTAAGTATTCTTTTCCAACTTGGATGTTGCTCAATGGAGTTATTTTAGTTTTATTTTGATAACGATATGGCAAATGAAACAACAAATGCCATAAAGTATATATCCCAATATTGTTTAGTTTTTGAGCGGTTTTTAATCCTAATCCATCTAGTGTTGTAATAGAATCACTTAGGTCTTGCATTTTAGCGATTAGCTTATATTGCCATTATTCCATCCATCTCTACCTTAGAATCTTTTGGTAGCTGATTTATTCCTATTGCTGCACGCGCAGGATATGGCTTATCAAAATAAGTTGACATTATTTCATTTACAGTTGCAAAGTTTGAAAGATCGGTTAGGTAAATATTAAGTTTTACAATATTATTTAAATTTCCTCCTGCTGCTTTACATACAGCGGTTAAATTTTTAAAAACCTGATGGATTTGTTGAGAAATTTCTTCGCTCGCTAATTCCATTGTTTTTGGATCTAGTGGAATTTGCCCTGATAAATAAACTGTTGTGCCTTCTTTTATCGCCACTGCTTGAGAATAAGTTCCTATTGCCTGAGGCGCATCTTTAGTTGATATTATATGTTTTTGCATTGTTTTAAATGGTTAAATTAGAATTAATCAATTATACGAAATCTTTAATATAGAATGAAGTTTTTTTAGTAGAATTTTTATAATTTATTATTTAATTGTATTAATTTTTTAAATATATTTTTAATTATTTTATTATTTCAAACTGAGGATCTATTGCTACAGAAAAAATCTTTGGATTAACAGCTTTATTTATTATTAAGTTTTTTAAAGTAATAATAATAGTTTGGTTTAATTCATTTTCAAATTTAATTCTATAAAGAGATTGTTTTTTAAAGCCAAATAATAAATTTTTGTATTGTTTTTGTATTGTTTTTTTAGTCTCGTACCATTTTATGTTATTTTTTTTATAGGCAAAAGAAAGGGTATTATTATCTTCAGTTATCCAATATAAAGGAGTATTTTTAAGGCTAGAGGAATTTTGCAAAATAGCTTGTTCTAAATCTTTATCAATAAACCATAATTCATTATTATTTAGTAAAAATATTTGACTGCTAGGTTTATTTATTTGCCAAATAAATTTTTTGGGATGACTAAAAACAAAATTTCCGCTAGTGGTATGAATATTTTTATTTTTATTATAAGTTACTTGAATAAAATCAGCACTAATTGATTTTGTATTGTTGAAAAAATTTACAATTTCACTAGAATTTGTAGTTGTTACTACAAATAACAAAAACAAAAATATTAATTTATTCATCCTCAATAGGCTTTGGTGCTAATACTTGGCGATTGCCAGCGCTATTCATTGGGCTTACTACGCCACTTTTTTCCATGTCTTCAATAATACGAGCAGAGCGGTTGTAGCCAATACGAAGTCGTCTTTGAAGGCTTGATATTGAAGCACGACCAGAAGAAGTTACTATTTTTACAGCTTCATTATACAAATCATCTAATTCGCCGTTGCCATCATTTTGACTGCTATTAAATTCATCTTCTTTTTCTGATTTGTCTACAGTATTTACAATATTTTCTAAGTAATCTGGGGAGGAATTTGCCTTTAAATGATTTACTACTTTTGTAATTTCATCATCATCGACAAATGCTCCATGGACACGAGTTAGATGAGATACTCCAGGAGTTGTGTATAGCATATCTCCCATTCCTAATAGTTGCTCGGCTCCGCCTTGATCAAGGATAGTTCGAGAATCAACTTTTGAAGATACTTTAAATGCAATTCTAGTTGGAATATTGGATTTAATAAGTCCGGTAATCACATCTACGCTTGGGCGTTGGGTTGAGATAATTAGATGAATTCCAGAAGCTCTAGCTTTTTGAGCTAGGCGTACAATAAACATTTCAACTCTTTTAGATTTAGTGCGATCTTCTTGAGCTAAAGCACCAAGCATATCTGCGTATTCATCAATTATTATTACTATAAAGGGTAAAGTTTCTAGCTCTTTAGCTTTATCTTCTTGATTTTTTGACTCAAACAAAGGATCAAGTATTTTTTCACCTTTTGCTTTTGCGTTTTTTATCTTATCGTTAAATCCTTCAATATTTCTAACTCCTAATTTAGAAAGTAATAAATAGCGTCTTTCCATTTCATTAATACACCAAAAAAGTGAATTAGCAGCTAAATTCATATCAGTTATTACTGGGGTTAATAAGTGAGGAATATCGGCATAACAAGCAAGCTCAACTATTTTAGGGTCAATCATAATCATCCGTACTTGATCTGGATTAGCTTTGTATAAAATACTCAATATGATGCAATTAATGCCTACTGATTTGCCCATACCAGTTGCACCAGCAACCAATAAATGTGGCATTTTTGCAAGATCAGCAACTACAGGATTATTATTAATGTTTTTACCTAGGCCCATAGTTAATACAGATTTTGATTTACTAAATTCATCAGAAGAAAATATATCTTTTAAACTAATAATTTCTTTTTCTATATTAGGGATTTCAAGCCCAATTACTGGCTTGCCGGGAATGACATCAACAATACGCACACTTTCTACTAATAAAGCTCTAGCAAGATCTTTATTAAGATTCATTATTTGAGAAACCTTAACTCCAGGAGCTAAGGATATTTCAAACTGAGTGACCACAGGACCAGGAGTTACATTGCTAATAGTTACATCAAAACCAAAATCTTTTAGTTTTAATTCTACTTGTTTAGATATATCTATTAAGTCTTGTTTAGAATAGCCGTTAGTTTTATTATTAATATCACTCAAAAGAGATAAATTTGGTAGAACTTTATATGAGCTTTTATAGTAATTTTGGTTATTGTTTTTATTTTCTTTAGGTTTTATTTTTGGGGTATTATCTGGTTTTTGCGAGGCATTTTTTGGTTTTAAATAGTTTTTATTTGGCTTTTCACTATTTTTTTTACTGAATATTTGTTTTATTTTTTGAGGTATTTTTAGTAAAAATTTGCCAATTAAATTAAAAATATTAGACCATGAATAAACCCCTGAGATAGCAAAGCTAATCATTATTATGCCAACATAAATTAGCGTTGATGTAGAGCCAAAAAGAACACTAAAGTAAGCATGCATAGAGTACCCAATATCTCCGCCTGCTATATCTCCTGTATTTTCAAATGGATTTTCAGTTTTTATACTAAGAAGAGTGGCGCTAAATAATAGAAAAATAATAAAAGAGATAAGGCGAATAAAAACTAACCAAATACTTGAAGTTTTTTGAGAATTTCTGCGTATTTCCCATCCTGTCCAAACCAATGCAATAGGAATCAAATAAGAAGCGTAACCTAACATTGCTAATGAAAAATCACTTAAATAAGCGCCGATAATACCGGCTTTGTTTATTATTTCGCCATCTAATTGTTCTGAGCTAGAATAAGGATTTTCTAAAGGAGAATTAGTAATAAGGGACAAAAAATAAACGACACTTGCCACAATAAATAAAATAAAAAATATTTCTCTGATAATCTGAGTGCCAACTCTTCTATTATTGTTCATTTTTTAATATCTAATAAATAATTTAGCATAAATATACTTATTTAATCTATAATGGTTTCTCTTAATTTTAAGTATAAAGTATATTTAATATGAATAAAAATAAACATTGTAAATTATTGATTATTGGCTCTGGTCCTGCTGGTTATTCTGCTGCAGTTTATGCAGCAAGAGCAAATCTTGCACCAGTACTTATAAGTGGTGATACCCCGGGCGGACAATTAACTCTTACTACTGATGTAGATAATTGGCCTGGCGATAATCAAGGAGTACAAGGTCCAGACTTAATGGAGCGAATGAAAGAACATGCCAAACGCTTTGATACTGAAATAATCGATGATACTATATCAGAAGTTGATTTTTCAATTCGTCCTTTTAGTTTAATAGGCGATAAAACAAATTATACTGCTGATTCAGTTATTATAGCCACAGGAGCTAGCGCACGTTATTTAGGCTTAGAATCAGAAGAAAAATATCAAGGTAGAGGGGTTTCTGCTTGTGCTACTTGTGATGGATTTTTTTATAAAAATCAAAAAGTTGCAGTTATAGGTGGCGGCAATACAGCAGTTGAAGAAGCTTTATTTTTATCCAATATAGCCAAACATGTTACTATTATCCATAGAAGAAATGTATTTACTAGTGAAAAGATTTTGGCTGATAAATTATTAGAAAAAGCAAAAAACGGCAATATAACTATTGAATATAATCATACTCTAGAAGAAGTACTAGGAGATGATGCTGGAGTTACTGGATTAAAAATTAAAAAAACCAATGGAGATTCTAGAATAATTGATGTCCATGGTGTTTTTATTGCTATTGGACATGACCCTAATACAAAGATTTTTAAAGATCAAATAGCGATGAATAACGGCTATATAAAAATCAAAAGCGGAACTAACGGCAATGCTACAGCAACAAGTGTTGATGGAGTTTTTGCAGCTGGCGATGTATCTGACCATATTTATAGGCAGGCTATTACTTCGGCTGGCTCTGGTTGTATGGCAGCACTTGATGCTGAAAAATTTTTAGATTGATAGTAAGTTAAATATTTATTGGTATAATTTTGGTACTTTGGCCATATAGCTCAGTCGGTAGAGCAAGGGACTGAAAATCCCTGTGTCCCTAGTTCAATTCTAGGTGTGGCCACCATATTTTTTTATTACTTTAGAATCAATAAGTTATAAATATAATTTGATATTACCGAGATGTTTAGTTTTTTCATAATGCCTTTTATCTGCAGTGATAAAAAGTGCATTTTCTCTAATTGCTATAGAGGGTTCTATAATTTCTGCTTGGGTCTTGATTAAGTTATTTACTAATTCTATTGCTTGTTTTGAATTAGTCTCATTTTTAAAAATTTTGATATAGATATTGGCATCTAATACAAATTTGTTCATTATTGTGATGGATTATTTATCTAAATTATCATTCAAAAAAGGCTTCATTCCTTTTTGTCTTGCTTCTCTAACAAGCTCTACTGCGCTTTTATCAGTATCCCAATCAGTAGGAGTAATAGAAGCAAGAATATCTAAAGTTTTTTGCCTTGCATTGTCTTTTTTAAATTGCAATAAAGCCTCTGCTACCAATTTTGATTTTTCCATCTTTGGTGCAGTATCAATAATATTTCCTACTTCAGGAGGCAGTGAAAATGTGTATTGTCTATTTGCCATAACTTAACTACATAAATAATTTACTTAACTGTAGTTTATACTTTTTCTTTAATAAATCAAGAAAGAATTACATTAAACACCTAACAACTTTACTTTTGTAAAGAGCAACAAAATATTTGTGAAATAAATATATTATTTTTATTATGACAATAATGAAACATTATAAATTTTTTTTTGGTAGGTGTGATTACCAATTTTTTGCAAAAAAACCAATATTAAATAAACCTTGTTTAATCAAGCTTTAGTAGTATTTTTTTAAAAAATAATATTTAATTTTTGCAAAAAAGTTATTTTTTTGTCTTTTTTTCAAAAAAACCTTGACATTAACAAATATTTTTGTATAATTCAAATCTCTTTACTAATTTTTGTAAAGAAAAGTTCTAAAGTGTTATAGTATTTTTAATAATGCTTTAGGTTGTTTTTAATAATAAAAGGAAAGGAGTAAAAATGAAAAAACAATTACTTATTGCCGCTTTAGCAAGTTCTTTAATTCCGGGATATGCTTTGGCCGATGTATCAATTTCTGGTACTGGGAAGGTAAATTTCACTAATGTAAAAGATGAGAGAGAAGAAACTTTAAATAGCCTTAACAGCCATGAAATAGACTTCAACATCACTGCTACTAATGGTGATACCACT
>CAKMYR010000041.1 GCA_929200175.1 uncultured Gammaproteobacteria bacterium | reverse complement strand
TTTGCCTTTGCTTGATTTATAGATAACCCTACTAATAACAACAAGGTTATTAAGATAGAATTAAATAGTTTTAGGGCACTCTTTTGCATACAAACAAAATAGATTTTATTATTAATTAGGATTTTTTAGTCTTTGAGAATTTTACTAAAATTTCAAAATATAAGCAAACTTTTTAACAAAAAAATTAATTACTAAATATCAATAGTAAAAATAATAGTAAAATTTTATATTGATAACAAGAATTTAACAAATGGCATTTTTTAACTTTTTTAAAAAAAAATCAAATAATAAACAACCGATTTTATTAAAAGACAAATTAATTAAATCACATAATAAATTAGGTTTTAGCTTAAATAAAATATTATTTAAAAATAATGTTGGTGATGACATCTTAGTAGAATTAGAAGAATTATTTTTAAAATCTGATTTGGGAGTTAAAACCACTAATAAAATTCTAACTAAGATTAAAAAAAATCCTAATTCAAAAACAGATAATTTATATGAATTAATAAAAAATGAATTAGCTAAGTTATTGATTACAGATAATAAATTAAAAATAGCTAACGAAACTTTTGTTATCTTAGTAGTTGGAGTAAATGGAGCAGGTAAAACTACTACTATTGGAAAATTAGCTAAATTATTTAAAGACAAGGGTAATTCTGTAATGTTAGCAGCTGGTGATACTTTTAGAGCTGCTGCTATTGAGCAGCTAAAATTCTGGGGTCAAGAAAATAAAATTGATGTAGTATCACAAAAATTAGGCTCTGATTCGGCATCTGTGATTTATGATGCTTATCAATCCGCCAAAGCAAAAAAAATTGATATTTTAATTGCTGATACCGCTGGTAGATTACATACTAAAGATAACTTAATGAATGAATTAGCGAAAATTAAAAGAGTTTTAAAAAAACAAGATGAAAACCTACCGCAAGAAACCATGCTAATAATTGATGGAGGTACTGGGCAAAATGCGATTAATCAAGCCTTTGAATTTAACAAGGCAATTAATATCGATAGTATTAGCATAAGTAAAATAGATGGTACTGCTAAAGGCGGTAGTATTTTTGGCTTAGCTGATGAATTAAAGCTACCAATTCGTTATATTGGAATTGGCGAAGGTATTAATGATATAAAAGAGTTTAATGCTAAAGAATTTATTGATGCTTTGTTTTAAACTTTGTGATTAACTATTAGCAAAAATATCTTCTATTTTATTAGCTAATTTAATATCTAATTGAGTAATAGAATTACTGCTATGAGTTATTAAATCAAAGCTAACTTTGGTATAAACATTGGATAATTCTGGGTGGTGGTTTAGTTTTTCGGCTACCATTAATACTTGAGAGATAAAACCAAAGGCTTGAATAAAATTAGCAAAAACAAATTGTTTATGGAGCTTGCCGTTTATTATTTGCCAGCCTTTTAATTTTGCAATCGCTTGATTGTCAATTTGATTACTCATAGTATTATTTTAAAATATCTTTTGCGCCTTGTGAAATAAGTTTATCAGATAATTTAGTTCCTAGTTCTTTGGCTTTAGTAATATTACCAGTTATTGTATGTTTTAAGATAGTTGAAGTAGCTATATTGCCAACTAATCCAGTTAAGGTTAGTTTATTATTATCAGAAGTAGCAAACCCTGCTATAGGAGATGAACAACCCCCTTGCAAACCTTGATTCATAGCGCGTTCGGCATTAATTAAACAAGTGGTATTAATATCAGCTAGTGGCTTTAGCAGCTCTAAAGTATGGTTATCACTAGTTAAAGCCTCAATACCGATTGCACCTTGCCCTACTGCTGGTAAGATTTGATTAGGGCTAATTTGCTTAGTTATTCTATTATTTAAGCCTAAACGGATAAGTCCAGCACAAGCTAGAATAATAGCATCAAATTGATTATTATCTAGTTTTTCTAATCTGGTATTAATATTGCCACGCAGATCTAAGGTTATTAAATCAGGGCGAATTGCTTTTAATTGGAGAATACGCCTAGTAGAGCAAGTACCTACTTTTGCTGATTTTGGAAGATTTTTAATACTACTAAAGTTATTAGAAACAAAGGCATCAAATGGATTTTCACGCTTTAAAATAGCTGCTAGGGAAAAACCTTGTGGCATTTTATAGGGGATATCTTTTACTGAATGAACTGCAATATTTGCTTTTTTATCTAAGATGGCTTGTTCTAATTCTTTAATAAATAAGCCTTTACCGCCTATTTGAGATAATGGAGAATTAAGGATTTTGTCACCTTTTGTTGTTATTTTTATAATTTTAATATTTAGCTTGGGGTAGAGTTGTTCTAGCTTTGATTTTACATATAAGCTTTGCCATAGCGCTAATTTGCTTTTTCTAGTTGCTATTGTTAGAGTTTTATTCATATTAAACATTATATTTTAAAAAGATAAATTTACTTATGTAAAATCTATTTTATTAAAAAAAATTATAAGTATAACTATGAGTAAGGTTAATCAGTCTTGGGGCGGGCGTTTTAATAAAGCTAGTAATAAAATAATAGAAGATTTTGGGGCTTCGGTAAAGTTTGATAAAATCCTAGCTAAATATGATATAAAAGCCTCTATAGCACATGCTAAGATGCTTGGTCAGTGCAAAATAATCACAAAAAAAGAAAGTGATGCAATAATTATTGGCTTAGAGCAAATTATTGATGAAATTAATCAAAATAAATTCAAATGGCTAATTGAAAAAGAAGATGTTCATATGAATATAGAATCAAGATTAATCGAGATTTGTGGAGATGTCGGCAAAAAACTACATACTGGAAGATCGAGAAATGATCAAATTGCTACTGATATTCGGCTATATTTACGCAGTCAGACTAATGATATTATAAATTTGAGTAAGGATTTACAAGTAGCTATTTTGGCATTAGCGCAAAACCATACTAATACAATTATGCCCGGCTTTACTCATTTACAAGTAGCACAGCCTGTTGTTTTTGCTCATCATTTAATGGCTTATTTTGAAATGATAAATAGAGATGTGCAAAGATTAAAAGATAGCTTAAAAAGAATTAATTTTATGCCGCTTGGAGCTGCTGCCTTAGCTGGCACTACCTATCCAATAGATAGAGATTTAAGCGCTAAATTATTAGGCTTTGATAATATATGTGCTAACTCTATTGATGCAGTTAGTGATAGAGATTTTTTAATTGAATTTATGGCTTGTGCTAGTATTATGATGATGCATTTATCAAGATTTTGTGAAGAAATCATTATCTGGTCAAGTGCGCAATTTAACTTTATTGAATTAACAGATGATTTTGCTAGTGGCTCTTCTATTATGCCAAATAAAAAAAATCCAGATGTAGTTGAGCTAATAAGAGGCAAAACTGGCAGAGTTTATGGGAGCTTAGTTGCGCTACTTACAATAATGAAAGGTCAGGTTTTGGCTTATAATAAAGATAATCAAGAAGACAAAGAGCCGATTTTTGATACTGTAAATACTTTAAAGACTTGTATAGATGTATTTACTAGATTGATGTACAATCTTAAAATTAACGAAAAAAATATGCTTAATGCAACCAAAAAAGGACATATAACAGCAACAGATTTAGCTGATTATTTGGTAAATAAAAAAGTGGCATTTAGAGATGCCCATAAAATAGCAGGACAAGCTGTACTATATAGCATAAAACAAAACAAAGATTTAAGCGAGCTTAGCTTACAAGAATTACAAAAAATAAGTAAGATTATTAAACAAGATGTGTTTGAAGTTTTAGATCTTAAAAACGCAGTTTATATGCGTAATCATATCGGAGCTACTTCTCCTAAGCAAGTTAAAAAAGCGATAAAAACTGCTAAAAATTCACTTAAAAATTAATGCGTATTATCTTTGCTGGCACTTCAGATTTTGCAAACACTGTCTTAGAAAAATTAATTAGGACAAAAAATAAAATAGTTGCAGTTTATTGCCAACAAGATAGAAAAAAAGGCAGAGGTCAAATTATCACAAGCTGTATTACTAAAAAGACCGCTATTGAAAATAATATAAAGGTTTATCAGCCAGATGATTTAAAAATAATTGAAGTAGAAAACCAAATTATAAGTTTAAAGCCTGATGTTATTGTAGTAGTTGCTTATGGCAAAATTATCCCAAAAAATATATTAAAAATAGCAAAATACGGTTGTTTGAATATTCATGCCTCATTATTACCTAAATGGCGTGGGGCAGCGCCTATTCAACGCTCGATTTTAGCAGGTGATACCAAAACTGGGATTAGTATTATCAAAATCAATGAAAGGCTTGATGGGGGCGATATTTTATTAAAAAAAGAATTTAAGATTAATGATGATGATAATGCCAAAATATTACATGATAAATTAGCGGTTTTAGGTGCTGATACTATAATTGAAGTTTTGGATAATATTGAGTCATTTAAACCAGTAAAACAAGATGAAAAACTTGCAAGTTATGCTAAAAAACTAAAAAAAGATGAGGCTTGGATTAACTGGGGGCAAAGTGCTTTTAAGATTAATTGTCAAATACGAGCTTTTAATCCTTATCCAGTTGCGCAAACTATGGTTTCTAGTGATAAATTTAGTAATCAAATTTTAAGGATTTTTAAAGCTAAAATAATAAAAAATAAAGATAATACAAAACCTTTTGGACACATTATTAAATATGGCAAAGGGCTTTGTTATATTCAAACTGGAGATGGAATTATAAGCCTAGAAAAGATACAGCTTGCTAATAAAAATATTACTGATATTAAAGACTTTACTAATGCTTATAAACTTACTCGGGTAAATTAGGATTAATCCACTGAACACTAAACCAATAATATTTATTTCGCTTTTCACTTGGCATAGTGCAGTTGTATTTATTTCTTCTAGCTTTTAGTGGTTTTTTAGCGATAATAGAAACCTTGTTATGATTCCAATTAATATTAGTGCCGTCTTTGGTAAAGCAATTAAAGTTAGCTTTTTGAGATTTGGTTAATGGTTTTTTAAAAGTTAAATTAAGCAAAGGTGGATTATTGTTATCATCAATTATTGGATTAATCTTTTGGCTTATTATAGGTAGCGCTAAGGTATTTACTTTAGTTTTAAAACTTTTCATTTTGGCAAAATAATTATTCATAGGAAATCTAGGTAGATTTTGTAAATTAGTATCGTAAGATAGTGCGCCAGAATGCTGCCCAAAAGCTATATATCCCATTTGTTTTAACTGATTATAAATAGCTAAATTAGCTTCGCCATAAGGATAGGATAAAATTTTACTGCTAACTTTAAGTTCTTGTTTTAATCTATTTTGGGCTTGTTCTATATCTTTTTTAATAGCATTTTCATCTAAATCTAAAAAATGAGAATGACTGGCAGAATGATTATAAAATTCAATATTTTCACCCTTAATTGAACGCATTTGTTGCCAGCTCATTGATTTTTTATAGTTGTTATCAACAGCAAGAGTATTAACAAAAACTGCCATTTTCATTTGGTATTTTTTTAATAAAGGATAGGCGGTTTTATAAATAGATTTGTGAGCATCATCGGCAGTTAAAACTACGCATTTTTCTGGTAGGTTTTTGTTTTCTAATCTTGTTAACATTGTTTTTAAAGATAGTACATTAAAATTATTCTGTGATAAATATTCTAGGTGTTTGGTAAATAATTCTAAGCTTATGCTGGTGCTTTTTGGGGTATCTTTGGCAAAATGATGGTACATTAAAACTACACAGCTATTAGCGCTTAAAGATGATGAAAATAGTAAAAATACTAAAAATCTAAGCATTTTTAGCACCTTTAAAATTAAATTGTCGCCAAACTTCATAAGCTAAAATAGCAACAGCATTAGATAGATTTAAACTACGAGAATGATTTTTCATAGGAATAGTGATTGTTTGATATTGAGCTAATAAATTATCAGGCAAGCCCTTAGTCTCTGAACCAAAAAGAAAACAATCATTTGGTTTATAATCAATCTTGGCGTAATTAGTACTTGCTTTAGAGCTAACAGCGAAAATACGAGTAGGATTATTTTTAGCTAAATAATCAGCAAAATCTTGGTATTGATAAACTTTTGCTAATTCTTGATAATCAAGGCTGGCGCGTTTTAATCTTTTATCATTAATTTCAAAGCCATAGGGTTTAATTAAATGTAAATTAGCGCCCATGTTTGAAGATAAACGAATTAAATTACCAGTATTGCTTGGTATTTCTGGCTGGAATAATATTAAATTTAACATAAACTACTTTAATAAAAATTAGCTAATAAGTAAATTTTAACTAAAAAATTAAAATTTTATCTAATATTGTGATTATATGTATAATTTAAAAAATGCAAGAATATAAAAAAATTACCATAAATGGCTTATGGACTAATAATCAGGCATTAGTTGCGCTTTTGGGGCTATGTCCTTTATTAGCGGTAACTAACAATATAGTCAATGCAATCGGGCTTGGAATGGCTACGACATTTGTATTGGTGGCTTCAAACACTACTATCTCAATTTTTAGAAATAAGATTGCAAACGAGATTAGGATTCCTGTTTTTGTATTATTAATAGCTTCTTTTGTAACTATTATTGAGCTTATGATGCAGTCTTATTTTTATGATTTATATTTGATATTAGGGATATTTGTGCCTTTAATTGTAACTAATTGCGCGATTCTTGGTAGGGCTGAATCTTTTGCTAGTAAAAATACCTTAGGTAAATCAGCGCTTGATGGCTTGATGATGGGAATTGGGTTTTCTGTAGTATTAATTATTTTAGGGGCGATGCGTGAATTAGTTGGTAACGCTACTTTATTTGATCAGGCAAATTTATTATTTGGTAGTATTGGTGATAGTTTAAAAATACAGTTTGATAATTACCAAGTAACCTTATTGGCGATTTTACCTCCTGGGGCTTTTATTGGATTAGGCTTGATTGTTGCTATTAAAAATCTTATTGATGGTAAAAATTAAAGATTATTTAAATAGCAAGATAATAGATATACAACCACTTTTAGCCTTAGTCCTTCAAAAAAATAGCGCTAATTTAATAATCAATGATGGTTATAGGCTTACAACTAAAGAAAAAATAAAACTTGATAGTCTTATTGAAAAAAGAAATAAAGGCGTGCCTTTTGCTTATTTAAGCGGCTATAAAGGTTTTTATAATTCTGATTTTAAAGTAACTTGTGATACCTTAATTCCCAGACCAGAAACTGAGTTATTAATAGATATAGCGTTAGATTTATATGATGAAAATCAAGTAATTTCGGTATTAGATTTAGGCACTGGTAGCGGTATTATTGCGATAACTTTAGCTAATCAAAGATTAAATTGGAAAATAACTGCTATTGATATTTGTAATAAGGCGCTTTTAGTTGCTAAACAAAATGCTAAAAGAACTAAGATAAATTTTATCAAAAATGATTGGCTTAATAATATTAATAAAAAATTTGATTTAATTATTAGCAACCCGCCATATATAAAAATAAATAGTAAATACCTAAAAGAATTAAAATACGAGCCTACAAAGGCTTTAGTAGCTGGTAAAGAAGGCTTAGATGATATAAACAAAATTATAAATAATGCTCCTAATAATCTTAATAAAAACGGTTATTTATTATTAGAACACGGCTATGATCAACAAGCTAAAATTAGCAAAATACTACAAACAAATTTTAACATTATTAAAAAATTCAAAGATTACAACACAAAAAATAGAGCAATATTAGCTCAATTAAAATAATCAATAATCATAAATAAAATTTGCAAATTATATGCCTATTACCCTAAAAAATAAAAATACATCTTGAAGTTAAGGGGCGTATAGTGTAAAGTATGTTTAACCACTTTAGCAAAAGCATATTAATCATATATGTGAACGAATTTACTTTTAGGTTGAACAGTGGAAATTGCAAAATTGACGCCATAGACAAAAATGGTTAATTTAATAGTCAAAAATGTTGGCAAACGAATAACTTATAAAGAATTAATAGCATAATGGCAAGAAACGCAACAAATACTCTGCTACATAATGCAAAAAAATCAAAAAACGATGAATTTTATACGCAACTTTGCGATATCGAAAGCGAATTACAACACTATAAAAACCACTTTAAAGGCAAGATAGTTTACTGTAATTGTGATGATTGGCAGGTGAGTAATTTTGTTAAATACTTCAAAGCTAACTTTAAGAGTTTGGGGATAAAAAAACTAATCTCAACTTGCTATATTGAAAATGATCAAGGTAAGTTTTTTGAATACAATGGTAGCAATACTAAGATTCAATTATTAAAAGGTGATGGGGATTTTAGAAGCGATGAATGTGCCAAGATATTAACCAAGTCAGATATTATAGTTACCAACCCCCCGTTTTCATTGTTTCGGGAATATATACAACAACTTATAGTAAATGGAAAAATGTTTCTTAGTATTGGTAATGTGAATGCTATTACATACAAAGAAATCTTTAAGTTGATTAAGGAAAATAAAACATGGTTAGGTGTTAATCTTGGTAGAGGGGTATCTGGATTTATTGTTCCTAAACATTATGAGCTTTTTGGTACAGAAGCAAGGATTGACGATAATGGTAATAGGATCGTTGCTCCGAACAATTGCCTATGGCTGACAAATTTAAATAACTTTAAGCGAAATGAATATCTTAATCTATCGAATAATTATATAGGGAATGAAGATGCGTATTCTCAATATGATAATTATGATGCGATTAATATAAACAAAACGAAAGACATACCATGTGACTATCAAGGATGTATGGGAGTCCCAATAACATTTCTCCATAAATACAATCCCGAACAGTTTGAGATAGTTAAGTTTAGAAAAGGGCATGATGAAAAAGATTTGTCGATAAACGGAAAATGTCCATATTTCAGAATATTAATAAGAAATAGAAAATACAATTACAATCCGATTTTAATATCAAATGGCTAAAAAAAATCAATCTAAAAGATTAACAAGCCAACACAAAGGGTCACAAGGTGTAGTTGGTATATTTGGAGATACAGCAAAGTTGCACAATAAGACTATAGGCAGCATATCACGACTTGTAATTAAACAGCTTGAAACAGAATATCCTCAATTATCATTTGCTTATAAAGCTGACATTAAGAAAGAAGAAATAAACAAAGCCTTAAAAAAGGTTGACGCTGAGTTAGGGCAGACTCTTTTTGTGCCAAATTCAAGCATTAAACCAGACGGTGGAATCGTTGAAGTAAAAGATGATAATGGTGATTGGAGAATCATATTAGTATCAGAAGCCAAACATCAGGGCAAAGATATTGAAAACATTAAAAAAGGAAAACTAGTTGGCAAAAATAATAATCAAGACCTAATGACTGCTGGAAACGCTATCGAAAGGTCCCATAAAAACATATCCGAAATTGCTAATTTAATGTTATCTGAATCATATTTTCCTTACACATTATTTCTTGAAGGGTCAAATTTTTTAACTAAAACCATTTCTATCGCACGCCCAGATGGCAGAGTTGTAAACCTTGAATATAATTCAGGAATGTTAAATAGATTAGATAGATTGACCTCAGCAAATTATGGAATGCCAATAAATACAAACTTATGTGAGAATAAATTTGTTAAACATAAAGATAAGACGATTATGTTACAAGCC
>CAKMYR010000040.1 GCA_929200175.1 uncultured Gammaproteobacteria bacterium | reverse complement strand
TCAATTAATCTTCTTGATCTAACTGGATCAAACCAAGCATAAATACCAGCAAATATTAATGCTAAACAACCAGTTAAAAATAATTCTTTGATATAAGCGCCAGCTATATATAGCATAACAAGTATAGTAAAAGTTATAATAATAGTTGCCCCAAGATCTGTTTCAAGCATAGTTAATATTCCAGACAAAAGGATAATAAATAAAGCTTTATATAATCCTTTTCTAGATTTTGTTATTTGCTGTTCTTGTCTAATTAAAAAACTAGCCATAAATAAAATAATAACTATCTTCATCATTTCTGATGGTTGAAATTGAAAAAATACAAAATTAATCCAACGACTTGAACCCTTAACGCTTTTACCTATGGGCTCAGGAAAAAAAACTAATATTAGTAATATAATTGTCAATATAAAAAATATATGGCTATATTTTTGATAAAAAGACATAGGGGTTTTTAAAACTAAAAATCCAATAAAAATACTTAATGAGATAAAAAGTCCTTGTTTAATTACATATGAATAACTACCAAAATGAGCAATAGATGCTGAAAAAGACATAATCCATCCAAACATCATTATTATTAATATTGTAACTAATAAATTTTTATCTGGGGTATTTCCAGTTTTTTCAAACATATTATTTAAAGTATTTTAAAATTTTTGTAATATTTTATACCTATCTCAATATCCTAAATTAACTTTACTAATTTAGCTCATAGATTTTTCATTATGGGATAATATCGGTTTTTTTAACTTGTTAGTAAAATGATTATTGCTTCTGATATATCCATACAATTTTTGGAAAAACCTTTATTTGAAAATATAAATATTAAATTTTCTAACAGTAATCGCTATGGTTTAATTGGCGCAAATGGTTGTGGCAAATCAACCTTTATGAAAATTTTAAGCGGCGAATTAACTCCAAGCCATGGCTCTATTAGTATTGATGAAAATACTCGTCTAGGTATTTTGCGTCAAGATCAATTTGCTTTTGAAGACTTTCGAGTAATTGATACTGTAATAATGGGGCATGCTAAATTATGGGAAATAAAAAAAGAGCGTGATAGGATTTATCAATTAGCAGAAATAAATGAAGAAGACGGCATTAAAGTCGCAGAATTAGAAATGAAATTTGCTGAAATGGATGGATATACAGCAGAATCTTCTGCAAGCGAATTATTGTTAAACTTAGATATTCCAGAAAAACAACACTATGGATTAATGAAAGAAATAGCTCCGGGCTGGAAAATGAGAATTTTATTAGCTCAAGCATTATTTTCTAATCCAGATATTTTATTATTAGATGAGCCAACTAATAATTTAGATATTAATTCAATTCGTTGGCTAGAACAAACTTTAAAAAATAATAAAGCAACTATGGTTATTATTTCACATGATAGGCATTTTTTAAATACTGTCTGTACTCACATGGCAGATTTAGATTATGGAACTATTAATATTTTTCCCGGCAACTATGACGACTTTATGATAGCTTCAACTGCAATCCAAGAAAAAATGCAAACAGATAATACTAAAAAAGAAGCAAAAATTAAAGAATTAAAACATTTTGTCTCACGTTTTTCTGCTAACGCATCTAAATCCAAACAAGCAACTTCACGATTAAAACAACTAAATAAGATTGAGCTTAAAGATATTAAGCCTTCATCAAGAGTTAGTCCTTATATTATTTTTACTCAAACTAAAAAAATACATAAAAATTTACTAGAAGTTCAAAATTTAGATAAAAGTTTTGATGGAGAATTAGTATTAAAAGATATAAATTTTTTATTTAGTGCTGGTGAACGTATTGCTATAATTGGTCAAAACGGTATTGGCAAAACTACATTACTTAAAACATTAATAGGAGAGATAAAGCCTGACAAAGGAAAAATTAAATGGAGTGAAAATGTAAATATTGGATATTATCCGCAAGATTATAGTAAATATTTTTTAGATGATATAAGTGTGCTTGATTGGATGACACAATTTAAAAGTGAAAAAGATGATATTCAAACTATTCGCTCTGTATTAGGAAAAATGCTATTTAATAAAGAAAATATTAAAAAAAAGATTAGCAAACTGTCCGGCGGAGAAAAAGGAAGAATGTTATTTGGTAAATTAATGTTACAAAAAGCAAATGTAATGATAATGGACGAGCCAACTAATCATCTAGATATGGAAACAATTGAAGCACTTAATTTAGCACTTAATAATTATGAAGGTACTATAATTTTTGTTAGTCATGATAGAGAATTTGTTTCTTCTTTATCGACTAAAGTTTTAGAGCTAAAGAAAGCTAAAGTAAATTATTATCCTGGTAATTATGAAGATTATCTTTTAAGTCAAAAAGATAATTAAATTATAAAAATAAAAAACCAATTGATATATTAAATTCAAAATATACTTGTTAATAATAATTAAGATTTAATAGTAGTTAAAAGTTTATTTAAACTAGTAAAATAACAAGGTTAACATATATTAACACAAATTTAACCACAACATATTAATGCAAATTTTAAAAAAAGCACTTATACGCTTAAATGATAAAAATGGCTTTGACTCAGCAGCAGTATTGTCTTTTTCTACTTTATTTGCCATTATTCCAGTACTTGCTTTAGTTTTTAGCACATTTTCTTTATCTTCATATTTTATTGATTTACAGCAATATTTGGAAAATTTTTTATTTGAAGCATTATTGCCTAAAAATTATGAAGTAATAAGCCTATATATTAATAAATTTATTGCTAACGCTCAACAACTTCGAGGTATTAGTATTGTCTTTTTATTTTTAACAGCATTTCTTTTGTTTTATAAAATTCATCATCATATCAATCTATTTTGGAATAACAAAAAAAAATATAATTTAGGATTAAATTTATTTATTTATTTATCAATGCTGATTTTAGGTCCATTATTATTGGCTGGCTCTTTATTTGTAAGCTCATACTTAAGCGCATCAAAATTTTTTGTATTTATTCCTATAGGAGGAGTTTTTATTTCAGGCTTGCCAATTATTCTTTCATCTATTGGATTAAGTTTATTGTATTACTTTATACCTAATGAAAAAATAATCTTTAAAAATGCTTTTAAATCTGGCGTTATCGTTGCAATTTTATTAGAAGTTTTGAAATATTTTTTAATTATTTATATTAATAATTTCCCTTTATATGAATTAATTTATGGCACATTATCAATATTATTTTTATTTATGTTGTGGCTTTATTTTTCTTGGATATTAGTATTATTTGGATCTAGTTATAGTTTTTGTTTACACCAAAAAAATAAATAAATGTTTACAGGAATTATTCAAGCTATTGGCGAAGTTAAAAATAAAATAATACACAATGAAGGTACAACCTTTATTGTTTCTTCAAATCAATTAGACTTTTCTACCGTAGAAATTGGCAATAGCATTGCTGTTAATGGCGTATGCTTAACAGCTACTAAAATTAATAATTCTAGTTTTGAATGTGATGTCTCTAAAGAAACATTAAATTGTTCTACTTTAGGTGATTTATCTGTTGATGATTATGTAAATCTTGAAAAATCTTTAAGATTAGATCAAGGCATTGATGGGCATTTAGTTGCTGGACATGTTGATGGCAAGGGCGAAATTACTGACAAAATAAAAGCAGGCAACTCAATACGTTTTAAAGTGAAAGCACCTAAACTTTTAGTTAAATACATTGCAATAAAAGGCTCAATTGCAATAAATGGAGTTAGTCTTACGATAAATAACATTAAAGAAAATATTTTTGATGTTAATATTATCCCTCATACATTAACATCAACGACATTAAAGCATTTAAAAATAGGAGATAATGTCAATTTAGAAATAGATATTATAAGTAGATATCTTGAAAAATTAATGAGTAATAAAAATGAAAGCTAAAGCAAGCATTGAAGAAATATTAGAAGATTATAAACAAGGCAAGATGATCATCTTGATGGACGATGAAGATCGTGAAAACGAAGGAGATTTAATAATTCCAGCAGAGCTTTGTACTAAAGAAGATATTAATTTTATGGCAACGCATGGTAGAGGCTTAATTTGTCTAACACTTACCGAAGAACGCTGTAGACAATTAAATCTTCCTCTTATGGTTACAAGAAATAATGACACAAATAATACTAATTTTACAATTTCTATTGAAGCATCTAAAGGTGTTACTACTGGAATTTCAGCAGCAGATAGAGCAAAAACTATATTAGATGCAGTTGCCCCTAATGCTAAACCATCAGATATTGTACAACCAGGACATATTTTTCCACTAATGGCACAAAATGGCGGAGTATTAATTCGTGCAGGGCATACTGAAGCTGGCTGTGATCTAGCTAAACTTGCAGGATTTGAGCCATCAAGTGTAATAGTAGAAATTCTAAAAGAAGATGGCAGTATGGCTCGTTATGATGATTTAAAGATTTTCTCTAAAAAACATAATATTAAATTAGGAACGATTGAAGATCTTATTAGTTATCGTATTAGTAATGAAAAGACCATTGAAAGAATTAATGAACGCCTACTTAAAACTAAATATACTACTTTTAAATTAATATCTTTTTTAGATACAATCCATAATGAAATTCATCTAGCATTAGTTAAAGGAAAAATAGAAAATAATAAAGAAACATTAGTAAGAGTACATATGGAAAATACTTTTACAGATATTTTACAAGAAAAGTCTAATGGCTTTAATATAGATACTGCATTAGAATATATTTCTCAAGCTGACAAAGGTGTGTTATTACTACTTAGAAAACAAAATAATACATCAATTCTAAAAAATATAAATAATACTTTTAGTAACAGCGGTTTTGATGATATTAAAACTTATGGAATTGGTGCTCAAATTTTATATAACTTAGGAGTTAGAAAAATGAAAATTTTAGGTAGTCGTAGAAAACTAAATTCATTAAAAGGTTTTGGAATTGAGGTAGTTGAATACATAAATTTATAATAAATAATAGCTATGGAATTTAAATTTGATCACAATAAAAATAAACAGTTTTTAGCAACTAAAAAAATAGCCTTAATAATTGGATATTTCTATCAAGATATTGCTAATAATTTATTATTAGCTACAAAAAATACTTTAACAACATATGGGGCAAAAGATAAAAATATAGATATTTTTTATGTTCCAGGAGCTTTTGAAATACCACTAATAGCAAAAAAAATAGCAAAAAAACAATATTATGATGGAATTATTACTTTAGGCGCTGTTATTCAAGGAGAAACTCCGCATTTTGATTTTGTTTGTAATGAATGTTCACACGGTATATCTAATGTATCTTATGAATATGAAGTACCGGTAAGTTTTGGAATTATAACAGCTAAAAATATGAAACAAGCCATAGGTAGGGCTGGCGGCTATAAAGGTAATAAAGGAGAAGAAGCAGCAATAGCTATGATTGAAATGATTTATTTAATTAATGAGCTTTAAAACTACAAAACAACGCTCAAGAGCAAGAGTTGTACAAGCCTTATATCAATATTTGCTATCAAAAGATGATATTTTTGAGATTGAAAAACAATTTATAAATCAAAAAAAAGGCAGAATATCTAAAAAATTTTTCTCTTATTTATTTATTAATATCTTGGAAAATATCCAACTCTTAGATGATTTAATAAAACCAACAATTAATTTAAAGTCTAAAACATTAGGACCTGTTGAACAAGCAATATTATACTTAGGATCTTTTGAGCTTAAATTTACTCCTGAAGTACCTTGTAAAGTTATAATTAATGAAGCTATTGAATTAGCAAAAATATATGGCGCAGAAAACTCTTATAAAATAATTAATAAGTCTCTTGATCAATTATCCTATAAAATTAGAAAAGATGAAATTACAAATTAAATTTATTAATTTAAAATTATATTAAAAATGGCTTGGTTAATTTTATTTATTGCTGGTTTACTTGAAGTTGTTTGGGCTATAGGACTTAAATATACTCAAGGGTTTACTAAATTATTACCAAGTGTAATTACCATCTTCGCTATTATAGGCAGCTTAGCTCTTCTTTCTTACTCTTTAAAAACTATTCCTATTGGTAATGCTTATGCTATTTGGACTGGAATAGGGGCAGTTGGGGTGGCAATTGTTGGTATTTTTTGGTTTAACGAGTCTTCTGATATAAAACGAATATTATGTATAGCATTAATAATTATAGGTATTTTAGGTCTTAAATTATTAGATGTAAACGAAAATGCCGCTAATTAATTATTTTTTAAATCTTAGTTAAAATGATTAAATTTATTCTTTGGTTATTTTCAATAATGCCACTTAGATTAAATCATTTTATAGGAACTTTAATTGGAAGAATTTTATACATATCAAATTCAAAATTAAAAAATGTTATTACTAAAAATATTGAATTATGTTTTCCTAAAATAGATAAACAAAAACAAAAAAAATTAATAAAAAAAACAATACTAGAAACCGGCAAATCTATAACTGAGGCTAGTTTTATATGGTATAACGATTTTAATCATAATGCCTTATATGTAAAAAAAATAAATGGTATTGATTATTTAAACAGCTCTAAATCTATAATTTTATTAGTGCCACATTTTGGTTGTTGGGAGATTATCCGAATCATAGCACTTAAATATAAATTAACTTGTCTTTACAAACCAATGAAAAACATAAAATTTGAAAAAATATTAGCGAAAAAAAGAGTAAATAACAATAAAAATATGACTTTAGCTAAGACTGACATAATAGGCGTAAAAAAACTTCAAAAGACTTTAACTGAAAATGGAATTGTACTTATATTGCCAGATCAAGATCCGGGAGAAAGAGGAGGCGTTTTTTCAACATTTTTTAACCAAAAAGTTAAAACAATGACCTTGCTAACTAAACTTTGTAGAAAAAATAATTCTAAAGTATTACTGACTTGGGGTAAGCGATTAGCAAAAGGTAAAGGTTATGAAATAAATATTAAACCTATTGATATTTTATCAAAAACTAATAAATTAGAAGATGACTTAGCACTTATGAATAAAGCCATTGAAGATTTAATTAAAACTCAACCTGAGCAATACTTATGGAGTTATGAAAAATTTAAATCAGCAATCACTTATTAATAATATTTTTCATTTGTATACAAACTTAATTAAAGTATTTATAGTAAAATCATCTTTATAAATTTTTTTTGAATGCAAAAAGGTAAAAAATGGCTTGGAACGATAAAAATGATAATAAAAATTCGTGGAATAATAACGAAGAAAATAAATTGCCAGATTTAGATGAAGTAATTAAAGATTTTAAAAATAAACTTGGCAAATTACTAAATGTGAAAATGCCTTCTGAAAATAAAATGAGTGGAGGGTTTTTTAAATATGGTGTTATTTTAGCGATTATTGCTTGGTTATTATCTGGTATTTATATTGTTGATGTAGCAGAAAAAGGCATAGTTTTGCGTTTTGGTGCATTTCAAGAAGAAACTTCACAAGGACCTCACTGGCATATTCCTTATCCTATTGAAACTGTACATAAAGTTAATGTTAATAAAAGTAGAGAAATAGAGATTGGATTTAGAAGGACAGGGATAAACTCTAATAACAGAATAAGCGGTAATGTTGCTTCTGAGTCTTTAATGCTTACTAAAGATGAAAATATAATTGATGCTAAATTTTCCATTCAATATAAAGTTAATGATGCAAAAAAATATTTATTTAATGTACTTGGCCCTCATTTAACTCTTCGTCAAGTAGCCGAAAGTACAATTCGTCAAGTAGCTGGACAAAATGAAATGGATTATATATTTGAAGAACGCGGCATTGTATCTGAAATAATTAAAGAAAAATCACAATTTTTATTAGATAGTTATAACATTGGCCTAAAAATAACTACATTTAATATGGAAGATGCACAGCCTCCAGAGCAAGTACAATCATCATTTGATGATGTTGTTAAAGCCAGAGAAGATAAAGAAAGATTAATCAATGAAGCCCAAACTTATGTTAATGGAATTTTACCAAAAGCTCTAGGAACAGCCGCTCGTATGATTGAAGAGGCAAAAGCTTATAAATCTGAAGTTAGCTCTAAATCTGAAGGTGAGGCTTCACGCTTTAAACAAATTTTAGCAGAATATGAAAAAGCTCCTAGTGTTACTAAAGAGCGTCTATATAGAGAAACTATGGAACAAGTTTTAGCAAAATCTAATAAGGTTATAGTAGATTCAAAAGCTAATTCAATTATGTATTTGCCAATTGACAAACTAATAGAATCAAAATATCGCTCTGAACCTGTTACCCAAAAACAACAAAATAATACCAATAAAACAGAAAGCACCATTAGAAATGTTTTTCGTAGTAGAGAGGTAAGATAATGAAGAAAAATTTTATAATTATATTAATAGTATTAATTTTAGGTTTTGTATTAACTTTATCACTTTATACAGTTAAAGAAACAGAAGTTGCTATAAAGTTAAGACTTGGTGAAATTATAAAAGTAGAAGAAACTGCTGGCCTTAAATTTAAAGTACCTATTTTTAATAATATAGTCAAATACGATAAACGAATTCAAACTCTTGATGCTCCTCCTGAAAAGTTTTTAACTGGAGAAAAGAAAAATGTAATAGTTGACTCTTATGTTAAATGGCTTATTACTAATGCAGAGCAATTCTATAAATCAACCGGCGGTAATTTTAATATTGCTAATGAGCGTATTGAAAAAATAATAAAAGCAGGATTAAAGAGTGAATTTTCTAAACGAACTATTGTTGAAGTAGTTTCTGGTGAGCGCTCTCAAATAATGCAAAATATAACTCAATTAGCAAAAAAAGATGTATCTGAATTTGGAATAAAAATTATAGATGTACGAATTAAGCGTATTGATTTAGCAAAAAAAGTTAGTGATTCAGTTTATAGAAGAATGGAATCTGAAAGACAAAGAGTTGCTAAAGAGTTAAGATCAGAGGGGTCTAAAGAAGCAGAAATTATAAAAGCAGCAGCAGATAAAAAACGTACTATAATTCTAGCAGATGCTTACCGTGATAGCGAAAAAATCAAAGGTGAAGGAGATGCTATCTCTGCTAATAATTATGCTCAAGCATATAATAAGAATGAAAGTTTCTATTCTTTTTATCGCTCTTTGGAGTCTTATAAGAAATCATTAAATAATAGTAATGACATTTTAGTATTAAATCCTAATACAGAATTTTTTCGTTACTTTAATCCTGATTATAAATAAAATTTGTGAGCAATTGGAAATTACCTGAAGGCATAGATGATTTAACTGGAATTGAAGCTAAAAAATTTGAGTATAATCGCCGTAAATTACTAGATCTTTATATTGATAAAGGTTTTGAGTTAGTAATTCCTCCTATGGTTGAATATATTGAATTATTATTGCCATCTAATTCAATTGATGAAAAGACATTTAAATTAACAGATTACAAAGACGGGAAAACTTTAGGAATAAGGTCTGATATTACTCTTCAAATATCTCGCATTGATGCAAAAAGAGCTAGCAATGATATTGAAAAATACTGTTATATAGGTACAATTCTACAAACTAAGGCTGATGATTTTTATACTTCTCGCTCTCCAATTCAAGCTGGTGTTGAGTTATACGGTTGTAAGGATATTTCGACTGATATTGAAATAATTAAATTGATGCTAGAAAGTTTAAGAGTATTATCAATTGATAATATTGTACTTAGTATTGGTAATATAGAAATTTTTAATACCTTAATTGAAGATCAAAATTTA
>CAKMYR010000039.1:3763-9819 GCA_929200175.1 uncultured Gammaproteobacteria bacterium | reverse complement strand
GTCTGTAATGCTGATGAGGGTGATCCCGGAGCATTTTCTGACAGATATTTATTAGAAGAGCAACCATTAAAAGTAATATTTGGAATGGTTCTTTGTGGTTATCTAATAGGATCAAAACAAGGATTTTTATATATTCGTGGAGAATATCCAGAATCTATTGAAATAAATAATAAAACCCTAGAAGAATTACGTAAATTAAATTTATTAGGAGATAATATATTAGGCAGCGATTTTTGTTTCGATTTAATAGTTGTAAATGGTCAAGGTGCCTATATATGCGGAGAAGAAACTGCTTTGATTGCATCTATTGAAGGCAGACGCGCAGAAGTTGATGTTCGTCCACCATTTCCAACAGTTGAAGGGCTTTATAAAAAGCCAACAGTTGTAAATAATGTTGAAAGTTTAGCTGCTATCCCTTTAATATTAAAATCAAAAAATGCGCCTTTTAGCAAAATTGGTAACGGTAGTTCAACTGGTACAAAATTAATATGTTTGGACGGGTATTTTAATAATCCTGGCCTATATGAAGTTGATATGTCAACAGATTTGAATTATATTATCGATGAAATTGGAGGGGGCTTTAAAGATGATATTAAAGCTATTCAAGTTGGAGGTCCCTTAGGTGGGATAGTTCCAGTCAATATTCTTCGTACTTTAACTTTAGATTTTGAATCATTTAGTGAAAATGGTTTTTTATTAGGGCATGCCAGTTTTGTCTGTATTCCTAAATCGTTTTCTGTAGTTGAATATGCTAAACATTTGTTTGAATTTACTGCGCATGAATCTTGCGGAAAATGTTTTCCTTGTAGAATAGGAGCGACAAGAGGTAAAGAAATGTTAGCTTCAGCTATTGATGGTAATAGAAAATTATCAGAAGAACTTATTCAAGATTTATTAGAGACGATGGAAGTTGGATCTTTGTGTGCATTGGGAGGAGGACTACCATTGCCTGTTAAAAATTTATTAGAACATTATAGAGAAGAATTTAAGCCATTAATGGAGAAATAATATGAATAAAAACCATACTACTGAAAAAAATATAACTATACCTTCTATTTCTAAAAGTGTATTTATAGATGATGTTGAATTTCCTTTCGACGATTCATCTTCGATTTTGGAATTTACCAATAAGTCTTTAGGTAAAAAAAGTATACCTACTCTTTGTGATTACGATAATTTAACACCTTATGGTGCTTGCAGAGTATGTTCAGTTGAAGTCCAATATGATGAATCTGGAGCTAAAAGAACAGTGGCTTCTTGCCATACTCCAATTTCTCCTAACATGAGAATTTATACCAACTCTAAAGAAATAAAAAAACTACGCAAAAATATAGTTGAATTAGTTTTAAGCGATCATCCGCCTGATTGTTTAACTTGTGAAGTAAATGGTAACTGTGAATTACAAGATACTGCAGCTTCTGTTGGAGTTAGAAAAATTAGATATCCGACCGATGGCAAAAATCATCTTGATCGAGAAAAAGATCTAAGTCATTCTTACATGCGTATGGATTTAGCTAAATGTATTAATTGTTCTCGCTGTGTACGCGCTTGTGATGAAATCCAAGGTCAATTTACCTTAACTATGACAGGTCGTGCTTTTGAGTCGCGTATTACTACTGATAACGATATGTTGTTTGGTGATTCATCTTGTGTTTCTTGTGGAGCCTGCTCTCAGGCTTGTCCTACTTCAGCAATTTCTGATGTATTTGAATCTAAATCTGTTGAAGCAGAAGAAAAAATAAGAACTACTTGCTCATATTGTGGTGTTGGATGTAATTTAGAAGTAGCTGTTAAAAATAACGAAATTCTTTCTATTACTTCGCCAAAAGATGGTGTCAATACCGGACATACCTGCTTAAAGGGTCGTTATGCATTCAAATTTTATAATTCAAAAGATCGTTTAAACTCTCCACTTATTAGAAAAAATGGAAGTCTTGTGCCTTGTTCATGGGATGAAGCTTTTGATTATATTAAAGATAAATTTGAAGATATAAAAGCCAAACATGGTCCAGATGCTATTGCTGGAATTTCTTCTGCTCGTTGTACTAACGAAGAAAATTTTATTTTTCAAAAAATGATTCGTCAAATCATAGGAACTAATAATATTGACTGTTGTGCTCGTGTTTGTCATTCTCCTACTGCTTGGGGCATGCAACAATCTTTTGGTACAGGAGCTGCCACTAATCCTTCAACAGACATACCATTAGCTGATTTGATTTTAATTATAGGAGCTAATCCTACAGCTGCTCATCCTGTAATTGGATCTAAAATTAAACAACAAATACTATCAGGTGCAGAATTAATAATAATTGATCCAGTTAAAACTGAATTAACTAAATTTGCTGACTATCATCTTCAATTGAAACCAGGAACTAATGTTGCTGTACTTAATATGATGCAATACTATATTGTTGAGGCTGGGTTAGTTGACTTAGAATTCATAAAAGAACGTTGTGAAGGAGGACTTGAGTTTATTGAAGAAATTAAAAAGCTTGATGTTGACAAAATGTCTGAAATATGTGGGCTTGATAAAGAGCTTGTTAAAAATGCTGCGATTGCTTATGCTAAAGCCAACAATGCTATGGAATTTCATGGATTAGGAGTTACAGAACATACACAAGGCTCTAAAACTGTTATGTTAATTGCTAACTTAGTTATGATGACAGGCAATGTAGGTAGACCTGGAGTTGGAATGAATCCTCTTCGTGGTCAAAATAATGTACAAGGCGCTGCTGACATGGGCTGCCAGCCTCATCATGGTCCTGGATATCTATGGATGGACAGAAAAGAAGTACAAGATTATTATCAAGAAAAATTTAATTTACCAACACCTACTACTGATGGGAAAAAAATACCAGAAATGTTTAGTAGTGCTATTGATGGCTCTTTGAAAGCTTTATGGATTTTTGCTGAAGATGTTGTACAAACAGATCCAAATACTCATCATGTAATAGAAAGCTTGCAAGCTCTTGATTTGTTAGTAGTTCAAGATATTTTTATGAGTGAAACCGCAAAAATGGCTGATGTTGTTTTACCAGGAACAACCTTTTTAGAAAAATCTGGCACCTTTACTAATACCGAACGAAGAGTACAAAAAGTACAAGTTGCCGTCGAACCTCTTGAAGGATGTAAAACAGATGGTCAAATCATCGTTGAAATGATGAGAAAATTAGGTTATAACCAGCCAGATTATGATGCATCTGAAGTATTAAAAGAAGTTGCGCATGTTGTGCCGTTTTTTAAAGGAATTACTTGGGAAAAACTAGATAATCCTATGGGGCTTCAATGGCCAGTAAATGAAGATGGCTTAGGAACAGAAAGACTTCATATTGATGAATTTAAAATAGGTAAAGGCAAATTTCATTATTTTGACTGGAAAGAATCCGAAGAAATAACTAAACACGCCAGTAAATATCCATTTATTTTAACAACTAGTAGAGAGCTACAACACTACAACTGTGCTACTATGACTCGTCGCACAGCAAATGTAGATATTCTCACTAAAGATGTTGTTATGATAAATTCCAAAGATGCTAAAAAGAAAGATATTAAAACTGGTGATTTTATTACTTTAAAATCTGAACGCGGAGAAATAAAACTTGAAGCTGAAGTTACTAACGATGTTAAAAAAGGCGTAGTTAGAACTACCTTCCATTTTCCAGAAGTTCTTATTAATGAAGTTACTAGTTCTGTCACTGATGAAGAAACTAAATGTCCTGAATATAAAATAGTCGCTGTAGATGTTTTAAAGGCAAGTTAGACTGAATATAAACTATTCTTGTTAACAAATTTAGATTATTTAGTTATTTTTTGTTTTATTAGTTTAAAAGTTATTTTTAAAATAAAAAACTAAAAATGACTAATATCTTTTATAAAATAATACTATTTTTGTTATCAATTAATTTATACGCCTTAGATAAAAATATCAATCTACTAGATCTGGATGAAAACAAAAGAAATAATGAATTTTTGCAATTAATATGGGAATCTAAGCTAGTTAATGATGATATAGAGGCTCAAACTTATCTAACTAATCTTGGTTTAGAATTAGCAAATAATAGTAAAAAAAGAAATAATTTTAGTTTTTTCCTTATTAATAATAATAGTGTAAATGCTTTTGCTGGACCTAATGGGCACATTGGGATTTATACTGGTTTATTGTTAAAATCAGATACAGAATCAGAACTTGCAGCTGTTTTAGCACATGAGATAGCTCACGTTAATCAAAACCATATTGATCGTTTTGACAAAAAAATTAAAGACCAGCTTTACATCCTTATTGGTGGAATGTTGTTATCATCAGTAGCTAAAAAAGCAAATTCTGAAAACGCAATATCTATATCTACAATTGCTGGCATTAAGCAACAGCAAATTAATTTTATTCGCGAACATGAAATTGAAGCAGATAGAATAGGCATGAATATACTTCATAAATCCAGATTTGATCCAGCTGGAATGGCTAGTTTTTTTCAAAAACTTACAAATGATTTAGATGCAAAAGAATTTTTAAGTACACATCCTCTTAGCGTTAATCGTGTAGCTGATTCTATGATTTTATTTCCAAATAAAAATATCAATTACAAAAAAAGTTCTTTTCAATATTTAACAACTAAAATTAGAATTTATTATGAAATTCACAAAAAAATAGAAAAACAAAAAAACAAAAAATTAAATTTATACTCTAAGGCTTATTTAGCTTTTAAAAACAATAAATATGAACAATCAAAGCAATATATTGATGATTTATTAAAAATAGATACTAGTGATTCAAGTTATATTTTAGCTGGCCGTATATACTCTAAATTACAAAATATTAAAGACTCACAACAATATTTTTCTAAGGTTAAAAATAACAAATCTAGTGTGTATTATTCTGCTCAAGCTTATCTAGATAATAACAAACCATTTAAAGCTATTTCATTACTAAAATCTTACTTAAAAACTAATAATACTTATAAATTTAACAAACTGCTTTCATCGATTTATTTAACTATTGGTAAGATTGATCGTGCGCATTTTTATAATGCTAAATCACTAGCCCTTCAAGGCAGATTAAATAATGCTATTATTGTCTACAAAAAAGCAAAACTAACTACCAATTCTAAAGATTTATTTGACATAATAACTTTTGAAATAAATCGCCTACAGAATCAATAGACTTAAAATATTAATATAAATTATATATTTGTTAAATAATAATTAATAAGATGATGATCCAGGAATCCACTTAGTTCCAGCAAGTGGTATTTGTGCCATAGCTGAAGCTTCTACAGTTAAAGCCACCATGTCTTCTGGCTCTAAATTATGAACATTACTTTTACCGCAAGCTCTAGCTAAGGTTTGCATTTCAAGAGTAAGGCTACGCAAATAATTTGATATTCTTCTGCCACCTAATTCTGGATCAAGTTTTTTTGATAATTCTGGATTTTGTGTTGAAATTCCAGCAGGATCATTGCCTGCTTGATACTCAAAATAAAATCCAGCTTTAGTGCCTAATTTTTGGTATTCTTTTTCATGTTCTGGACTATTATCTCCAAGAGCAATTAAAGCAGCAGTTCCAATTGAAACGGCATCAGCTCCCATAGCTATAGCTTTTGCTACATCTGCGCCTGTACGTATACCTCCTGACACTATTAATTGAACTTTACGATGCATATCCATATCTTTTAAAGCTTGTACAGCCTCTCTAACTGCCGGCAAAGTAGGAATTCCTACATGTTCTATAAATACGTCTTGAGTAGCAGCAGTACCTCCTTGCATGCCGTCCACTACTATTACATCAGCTCCTGCTTTTACTGCTAAACTAGTATCAAAATAAGTTCTAGTAGCTCCAACTTTAATGTAAATTGGTTTTTCCCAATTAGTTATTTCTCTTAATTCAGCAATTTTAATCTCTAAATCATCTGGTCCAGTCCAATCAGGATGTCTACAAGCACTACGCTGATCAATATTTTCTGGCAATTGACGCATTCCAGCAACTCGTTTATTAATTTTTTGTCCAAGCAACATTCCTCCGCCTCCAGGTTTAGCTCCTTGACCAACTACAACCTCTATAG
>CAKMYR010000039.1:0-3753 GCA_929200175.1 uncultured Gammaproteobacteria bacterium | reverse complement strand
CCTCTATAGCGTCTGCTTTTCTTAAATCATCAGGATTCATCCCATAACGAGACGGTAAATATTGATAAACCAAAAATTTAGAATGTCCTCGTTCTTCTTTAGTCATTCCTCCATCTCCAGTTGTAGTGCTAGTACCTACAATACTTGCTCCTCTACCTAATGCTTCTTTTGCTTGAGCCGAAAGTGAACCAAAACTCATACCAGCAATGGTAATTGGAATATCAAGCTCAAGAGGTTTTTTAGCAAAACGAGTTCCTAAAGTCACTCTAGTATCACAAGCTTCACGATAACCCTCTAAAGGATATCTGGACATGCTTGCACCTAAAAATACTAAATCATCAAAATTAGGGACACTACGCTTAGCGCCTCCTCCTCTAATAGAATATATTCCTTTTTTTGCCGCTCTTTGAATCTCACGAATTACATCTTTACTAAATGTTTTAGATTCTAACAACCATGATTCATCTATTGTCATATTTATACTGCCTTTCTTAATAAGCGTTGTCTATATCAAAATTATATAATTTGCGTGCTGAGCCATAACGTCTAAATCCATCTAACGACATATCATCAAAACCAGCAGAATTTAGTAATTCTCTTAGCTCTTGTTTGTGCTCTTGTTTCATTTCTTTTTCTATACAATCAGTTCCTAGACTTTCAACTGTACCTCTTAAATAGATTCTAGCTTCGTAAATAGAATCTCCCAATGCATTACCTGCATCACCACATATTACTAATCTTCCTTTCTGTCCCATAAATGCAGACATATGACCAACTGAACCTCCGACTACAATATCTACTCCTTTCATAGATACACCGCAGCGTGCAGCTGCATCATTTTTAATAACTAATAATCCTCCATGGGCAGTAGCTCCACAATATTGAGAGGCATTTCCCTCTACTTTAACTACACCGGACATCATATTTTCGGCTAATCCAGGACCTGCATTTCCTTCAATTAAAATATTTGCTTTTTGATTCATGCCAGCACAATAATAACCAACATGACCATGTATATGAACTTTTTGCTCTGTTGTCAAACCTACTGCTAAATTATGTTTTCCTTTTGGATTTTCTATTAAAGTCTCGCTATTATCTTTATTATCTTGAAGATTGCTGTTTAATGATCTAACAGAAGTTTTATCTAAATCAATTTTAGTCATACTTTTATTATGTTGTTTTTTCCCATGAATAAATCTTGCCCGGTATAGGCTCCCAAATATTTGCTTTTTCACTATTTGGTAAAGTTGCTATTGCTCGATATTCTGATGACATTGCAACCCAATCATCAGTTTCTGCTAATACAGCTGGTTTACAGCCAAAATTATCTCTCATAACAGCAAAACCATCTTTTGTTCCGATGGCAAATGTATAAAAACCATCTAAATCTACCAATGCAGATTTTAATGATTCATCTAAGCTATTTCCTTGACTTATTTTCCAATTAAAATAAGCAGCAGCAACTTCGCTGTCATTATCTGTAGAAATAGGTATACCTTCTTTTAATAACTTTCTTCTCCAGGTATTATGATTTGATAATGAGCCATTATGAACTAAGCATATGTCATCACCAGTAGAAAAAGGATGAGAATGCTCTGTAGTAACAGCACTTTCAGTTGCCATACGAGTATGCCCTAAAGCATGTGAGCCTTTAAAATTAGTAAGATTAAAAGAATTAATCACATCTTTTGGCAGTCCTTTCTCCTTATATGTTTCAATTCTTTTACCGCTACTAATTAAACTTAACTCTGGAAAATTAACTTTCATCCATTTGCTAATAGATTTACTATCAGTTGGCAACTCTAAAACCGCATGAGAGCCATATACATGCATAACTGACTCGGAGCCAAAATCCTTATTAATAGCATTTTTTAAAAGGTCCCAATCAAAAGTTTTACCCTGATCTACTCCACCAAACAAAATAGAACATTTAATCATTCCTTGTTTAGCAACAGAATCATAAATAGCAAAACCAACCGAATCTGGACCTCTTTCAGTCATTTCAACCAACATATCCGAAAGGAAATAACCTAATTTGTCATCCAAATTATTATTTTTAAAATATAACCCAACTATTCCGCACATAATATATATTTAAAATTATTAACAATCAATAACATTAAGTCGCTCCCAATCACTCATACTTTGACAATACTTATTCCATTCTTCATATTTCATTTTTGAGAATGAATCTATAAATTCAGAGCCAAGATTTTCTCTTAAAACATTATTTTTTTCCAAAATACGAATTGCATCCAATAGATTCTTTGGTAATTTTTCATGCTCTTTTGCCTCATATGGCTCTGTATACATGTTTATATGTAGCGGATCTCCTGGGTTAATTTTCTCATCTATTCCGTATTGTCCGCCAGCCAAAATTCCTGCCTGCATTAAATATGGATTAGCTGCTCCGTCCATCAAACGTAATTCAAAACGACCTGGAGCTGGAACACGCACTAAATGGGTACGATTATTTCCGCTATAAGTAACTGTAGAAGGAGACCAAGAAGCACCTGAAGAAGTAGATACTGTATTAATTCGTTTATAACTGTTAACTGTAGGATTAAATAATGCGCAAAGCCCTTGTGCATTATGTAATATACCTCCAAGAAATTGATACGCTAATTCTGACAACTGCAAACCACGTGAATCATTTGCATCAGCAAACATATTTTTATTACTTTTAATATCCCACAAAGATATGTGAGCATGACAACCATTACCAGTTAAATGAGTAAATGGCTTAGGCATAAATGTCGCTCTTAATCCATGTTTTTCTGCAATACTTTTTGTCATATATTTAAAAAAAGTATGACGGTCTGCAGTGGTTAAAACATCTGTAAAATCCCAATTCATTTCAAATTGACCGTTTGCATCTTCATGATCATTTTGATAAGGATTCCAGCCAAGTTTCAACATGCAGTCACATATTTCACTAATAACATCGTATCTACGCATCAAAGCTTGTTGATCATAACAAGGTTTTTCTTGTGTATCTTGTGTGTCGTATAATTTTTCTCCAGAATTATCTAAGAGAAAAAATTCACATTCAACTCCAGATTTAGCAACTATTCCATTATTTTTGAATTTTTCAATCTGTCTTTTAAGTATTACTCTAGGGCAACTTTCAACAGGCTTTCCATCCATCCAAAGGTCTGCAGCAAGCCATCCTAGTTCAGGTTTCCAAGGCAATTGAATTAAACTTTCTGGATCAGGTATCGCTAAAGTATCAGAGTTGGCTGGTGTCATATCCATCCAAGTTGCAAATCCAGCAAAGCCAGCACCTTCTTTTTGCATAGCTGATATCGCAGTAGCTGGTACTAATTTAGCCCTAAGTGAGCCAAACATGTCAACAAAACTAATTAAAAAATACTTTATTCCTTTCTCTTTTGCTACACTATACAAATCCATAAAAAACCTCGAAGTTATAACATTTTAATTTGTGAATTAATGCGCGATTTTTTTCTAGCTGCTTTGTTTTTGTGCATTAATCCTTTGCTAACTGCCTGATCAATTATCTTTTGCATAACTTTAAAGTTATCTTGAGCTTGGTCTTTCTTGCCATCTTGTAGAGCATAAGTTACTTTTTTAATAAAAGTTCTAGTCTTTGTTCTAATTTGTGAATTATGTTTATTTCTCTTGATTGTTTGTCTTGCTCGCTTAATAGAGCCTGATAGGTTAGCCATTGAATTAATATTAGTAAAAAACAAATGATTGTACCTTGTAAAAATTTGAAAGTCAATTTAATTTTAA
>CAKMYR010000038.1 GCA_929200175.1 uncultured Gammaproteobacteria bacterium | reverse complement strand
AGAACCCGATAAAGTTGATATATATACTAATGAAATTTTAAGCTTTGAAATAGATAGAGATTATATACATGATAAATTTTGTTTTTGTAAAATAACACATAATTCAACTGATGATAAAAAATCAGAAGAGAGTACAGAAAAAATTTTTATACAAATATTTAATAAGCTTAATGCTTCTAAAAAAGTACTAAGTTATCGTAAATATAAAGAAAATATATACTGGATGTCCCATAAACTAGATGATATAACTACAATAATTCAAGATAAACAATTATTAGTATATAAGTATCCTACCCTAGAAACAAACTTACCAGATAGTTTACTAGAATGGATATTAAAAACTTTGCTTCTTAAAGCAACTATTAAAATTATAACGATGGATCCTAATCATAGAATTATTGCACATGCAGGGAATGTTTATATTATAGCTAGTGGAGCATCATTTTATACCGAATATTCTAAAGATATTCCGAAAGAAATTTTAAAAGCATTACATATTGAATATACTAAAGATTGGAAGCTAGGAACTAATAACCCTTATACTGAAGAAATATTACATGAAGAATTAGCTGATATTATTAAAGTAACTACAGTAACATTTACAAGTATAAAATATATTGAAATGCTCAAGGAAAAAGAAATCATAAAAAAAGCAAGATTTATAGATAAAACAGAATTTGAATTAAACGGAGATTTTGCTGTTCCTGCTAGAATTACAGCTAAAGGTGAAGATAAATCAGAAAAAGGTGAATTAAATTCGGGTAAGTTTATTAAATGTGTTCTTGGTAATAAAAAAAATAGAATTGCAGCTTCTATTACAGATCATCATAACACAGAAAGAGATGATCTAGATAAAACTCGTGCTGGTGGAATAAAGTTAATATTAAAATATCTAGATCAAGCTTATCAAGGGCATATAAAAATAAAATTTAAACAATATAATTTTGAAAAATCATATCATCAAAATAAACTTGGTACTGATATGGAAAGAGAATATAAAGATATTAAAAATATTTTAAAAGGATGCAATTTTCGTGTTATAGATAGAAGATTAGCAAGTAAGCGAAGTGAAGAAATAAATATAAATAGGTTAATAAGCCAAACTCTTGACAAATTAAGCGACAAGCATAATAAATATAACAAAGATATAGAAGATTTAAAACCAGAAGACACTAAAGCTATAGCTGAATTAAAGTCTAAAATTGAAATTATAGAAAAAAAACGCCAAGCAACTGGCTTAACTATTCTAACAGAAAAGCAATCAACTACAATAAATAAACCCGAAGTTACTATTTTAGTAGTTAATAATCCAGAAGATTATGATACAGAACCAGATGCTTATAAAATATATAAAAATGAAAATCCAAATAAAATTATTCAAGCAATAACTGATAATAATTTAGAAGATATTTATAAAACTAAAAGTATATTTCAAAACTTATTAGCTAATATTATCTATAAACTTGAGTATAAATACGGTTTTTTTCCTGAAATGAATCGCCCAAAACTTTATAACAATGCTTGGTTTATTCTTCCTGTTCGTATCGATGGCACCGTGGATGATAATGAAGATGATGAGGAAACTGAAGATATCGCAGAAAAACTAGAACAACAAGAGAAAAATGCTAAGTTTGCTTATTATATTGCAAAAATAGTCGGAGGAGTACCGATTTATTCTATTTTATCTAAAAAAGATAAACAAAAAATTAAAAATGCTATGGGATCAAATGCAGATCTTTTAGTCGGTAGAAAAAAGCAAACTAAAAAAATTAATACAGAAGATGAATATACTACTTATCGTAACCCTGTGTTATTTTTCCCTGAAACTTCTGCATATGTAATATTTGCACAAACTAGTAGATTTTTATTGCCAGATTTTCAACTACATGAAGATGAAATTAATATATTAAAAAAGAATCGTTCACAGCCTATAAGTATTAAATATTTAGCAGAATTAATTTTACGTGATGATCTTCCTGCTGAACTAATTACTATAGTTAAAAATCTTCATGATAAGTATTATAGTAATAGTGACGTTACTTATGACGAACTATTATCATTTTTAAAAAAGAATAAAGTCAGTAAAAGCATCAAACAAAAACTCTTAGATACAATTGAAATCGATTTAAAAAATCGTTATAGAGATAAAGCAAAATCTAAGAAACACCCTGAATATTTCGCACATCAATATGGCTTTCCTTTTTCTTATAAAAATAAAATTTATGCTGCTGGAATGGTTCATGGAGCGAAATATGGCAAACAATCTAATTTTTGTATTTTATATCAAATGATAACTAATATGGATGAACTACCTGAAAATTTAGATAAATTATTTCTTTCTTTTTCTATTAGGAACAAACAAACCACGGTGTACCCTTTTATATTTAAACATATTAGAGAGTATGCTTTAAATGATTTATTTAAATCGACACACGAGGATAATCAAAATAGTCAAGAAAATATAACAACAGAAAAAGCAATTACAGTTGATGAAGAAAATAACTATGAAGATAAATTACATTTATTAGAACAAGAGCTTTGAGTGTTTTTGTTACTATAGCCTATTTTAGAAATAGGCATAGGTATAAACTGTAGTAGCCTTAATTTTTAAATCTAATCTGTATTTATTAAAAACAACAATATTTATTTAGGTAAACAATTAAAATCTACAATTATAAATAATTGTTTTTTAGCCCTAGTCAAGCAGATATATAATGAATTTAAATCTTTCTTATTTTCATAAAAAATCTATCTATTCCAGCAAGTATTACATCATCAAATTCTAAACATTTTATATGTTTAAGGTGAAGTGAAATAAATACTTTTTAGATAGATTAATTCTAGTTTACAACTATTTAGCTTATCCATTGAAAATAGTGTTTACATTGATATGAAAATCTATTATAATAAGCGAAAAAATTATATGGTCAATTTGATAATAATAAAAAAAGTATGTCAAATGCAATTAAAAAGATGCTTTTTTTAAGCTTTGTTAAATAAGGAAATATTAGCTTACAAATGTGTTTAAAATGTCTATTTTTTTTGTGTTTAATTTGATTTTTTCACATGGAGCTGTATCTAAGTTATAAAAAACTAAGATTAAAGCAAGAAAGTATAAACTAGTTTATAAAAATACAAGGATGTTTTTTTGTGACGAATCCCTATTTATTAGCCTTAGATGACCCAGATTATAATGGAGATAAGGGGGCGAAAGCTGTTGATAACTCCTTTGAACCATTTAGACGCTATCTGGATAATGCAGAGCAGGCATTAAAGAAGAAAGAAGTAAGTTGTGGGTGGACGTACTTAATAGAATATAAAGTTGTGTTAGAGCTTGAACAACCAATCTATGAAATCAAACCACAAACCCATATTGAATTTCAAACACTAGACGCCAGCTGGTATGCAATCACAAAAGACCTTGATGAGGACTGTCCGTTAAACGATGAGTTTGAACCTGATTTTGATGATCCAGTCAGTATTGGTAAAGGTAAGCTGAGAAAAAAGATTGCTATCACCTCAAGTCAGTTTAAATCAGCAGGCAACCAGTTCTTTATTCAACTTGACCATGAGAGCTTAACTGATGATGTTGAAAAAATATCTTGGAGTGGGTATTCACTAGCAGTAAACCAAGTACCACAGCAGTTGCCAGAAACAATGGTGCTAACGCAACAGGGTCGAGAGTATAGCGCTAAAAGACTTTCTGCAAAGAAATATATTTTAGATGGTATCGCTGATGACAGCAAGCCTCTAATTTATGATGGCAAGCAACAACTGCGATTTAATCTGATATCGAAAGAGCAGACTGTTGAAGATAGCTTTGACATTAACGGCACTCAATATATAGTAGCAAGCAAAAAACCTAAACTTAAATATGCGACAGTTAAAGACGCTAATCAATCATTTATAAAAAATATTTCAATTACTGACTTATGCGATGCAAATGGTGGGCAAATCCCTAACAGTTGGTCTTTGAGTTATATAAATGGCAAGCTATTGCTTGATACACAGGGTGAACTCTATGCCGACTACTATCAGCCTTGTGCTTTCCCACAAATTAAGTTCGTATGCAAAAATTCAGACTCGCAAGAAAAGTGGATTCAACTGACTAGCCTTGATCAGGCAGATGATACTGGAACAGGGCAGGATCCACTTGAATATTTCTTTGATGATCAAGTAGATATCCTTGATAAGAATGAAAAACCAGGAGCTAATGCAGGGTACCGTGTGCTTAAATCAAAACCTGATGAGAGGCAACTAGTCCTTTGCAGAAAGAATGATTCTAAAAGAACTCCAATTATTCCTAAATACAAACAGCTAAAAGTTAAAGCAAATACCCAAGCTTTATGGCGTCAAAAAGAAGCAATCACTAAGCTTAAACTAGCCCCAGCTATTAGCCAGAAGCCCCTACTTGATTTGCTTAAAAGTCGAGATAAAAAAGCATGGCCAAATTTCGGGGAAACTTATCAAGATGACATTAACTGGCGTATTTTAACAAATGAAGATTTTGATGGATGTGATAAACAAAGAGAGTTTGTTGTTAAAGCTTTAAATACACCTGATTTTGCTATTCTTGATGGTCCGCCAGGTACGGGGAAAACAACTACCATTCTAGAACTAATCATTCAATTAGTTAGACAAGGTAAACGGATCTTATTGACAGCTTCAACCCATGCGGCAATAAATAATGTATTAGAGCGTATTGATAAAAATCAATTATCAAATGAAGTTTTCCCACTGCGAGTAGGGGATGAAAATCGTGCTGTAGGTGTTGAGAATTATCAATACGATAACTTAAAAAGTGATTTTTCAAAAGCCGTTGATATTACTAGCTGTGATCAGTTAATGGTGGACTCTTCAAATCTAGTTTGTGGTACAACCATGGGTATTTTGCGTTTATTTAATAGTGATAAAGTTGATATCGATTCTGTTGCTTCAGCGTTTGATGTAATGATTATTGATGAGTGTAGCAAAACTACCTTTGCAGAATTTTTAGTGCCCGCTCGATATGCTAAAAAATGGATATTAGTCGGAGATGTAAAACAATTATCGCCATTTACTGATAGAGAGCAGATAACCGCTAATTTAAAGCAACTTGTTCTGCAACACCGTAATAAAAAACAGGAAGAAATACTGTTATCTCCGCAGATACAAAACGCTTGTTTTTTATTGCATGGGTTACGTAGCAATAAAGATGGTCAGTGGGGGTATCATGATAAGCTGATATTGCCAGTTACTCAAGGGGATCTTGTAGCATTAGCTGATGAAATGAAAGCAAGAGCATCCATGCAACGAGACGAATTTGATGATGTTTGTCTTGTAGGGGGTTCAGATGGTTGTGATTGGATAAATACTTTGTCAGAGGTAGACTTATTGGACGAATCATGGCGACTATATTACTGCAATCTGATATTCTGTGAAAAAGGATTACTAGAAAAATATCAAGACTACATGCCGGCAGATGCTGTCATTTTATCGGATGGCTGGCGAACTTCAGCACATAACTTTCGGCATATGGCAAGATTTGAAGGAACCCATAGTTTTAGCAAAGATGAGTTAAGTTATTCTTATGAAGTGCATGAGAAATGGCATAATAAAAAATCTTGCTGGGCTGATGAAATTGTTTGGCGATTGGAACGTCAATACTGGCTACGATTTTTACAAAGCAAACCTACTAGTAAGAGTAACAAATTAAAAGATCTTGAGAAGCAATTGAAACAACTTTTACCAAAATCGGTAAAAAATGTAGAGTATAGAGTCTATAATATTCGCAATATGGCTTTTCCTTCAATACTTGAAGCATTATCAGGTTCAGGTATTTTAAAACAAACAAATGATTTAGAAACTACATTGAATCAGGGCTTTAGAGACTCAGAAAAAAGCTATCGCCATGCCACATTAACCTATCAGCACCGTATGCACCCCGATATTTCACGTTATCCTAGAGAACAGTTTTATTCTGAGGGGCGTAATGCTCTTTCACTATTTGATGGCAAACAAACTCGATCTGATCGTGAATGGAATTATAAAGGTTATAATTCGCATGCAGTTTGGCTTGATGTTGATGGAGTCACCAAGGGCAACGCCAATGAGAAAGAAGCAAGCCATATTATTTATGAATTAAAAAAGTTTTGTGATTGGTCTGATAATCAGAACGAAAAATATGATGTGGCTATTTTAACTTTTTATAAGAAGCAGGAAGAGATGTTAAGGAAAAAACTGCGAAATATATCCCCTAATAATAAACGTGCATATGCTCGCTTTAACTATAAAAATGTAGCAATCAAACTAAATACGGTAGATTTTTTTCAAGGTCAAGAAGCTGATCTAGTATTCCTTTCCATGGTTAATACTCATAGAGATGGATTTCTTGATAGCCCAAATCGTCTTAATGTATCAGTAACACGAGCGAGATTTCAGCTAGTAGTTGTTGGTAAACACTCTTATTTTTCTAAAAAAACTGCTTCAAATGAATTAGAGAAATTGGCAAATGTATTACCTGTAGTTAAGGAAGGAACATGCAAATAATTTTGACAAGACAGGTCACTGCTACCTGTTATCGTGCGTTGGCAAATGTAGATATTAAGCAAACTAGACCTGATATACAAAAAGCACTTGAGTTAGTAGAGACAGATTATGACTCTTTGCCAGATAGGTTAATTAATTATTTAGAAAAAGAAAGCTTGCTATGCGAGCAACAACTAACTGAATTAGGAAGAAAAACATGTAAAAGTGATTTGTTGGCATCACGGGAGTATGGCATTTATGACCTGTGGTACTTAGACCGTGATGATTTTTTAAAAAGCAAACCCTTATTGTTGCAAAGGGTCGCTGAACCTGTTAAGAATGGGTACCAACAAAGAAAAAATTTTTATAGCTGGCCTGAAGCAAAGAAAATTGCTGTTACAGATGCACGCCATAGTAATAATGCAAAGATTTTGCTTGCTGAGGACGATGGAACTTGCAAGCAAAAATCGATCGAAAATTTAAAGCTTAAGGTTGTAAATAACGGGATAACAAGGCAGCAGGCAAGGTTAAAATTAACCTTGTATTTAATATTCAACAGCAATGGAGACCGTGAGGCTAATTTTAAACTAGAAGGTGTATTGCCAGTTAAGTTTGGCAACCAAGAAAAAGCCATAGAAGTGAATAAAGATTATCCTATAGCTTTTAATGAAGAGGTTTTACATGATATCGCTGGGTTTATGAATACGCAGTGGAATACTGAGCAACATAGAATGTATTCAGATCTTCCTAAAGATAAAAAATCATTATCTTCATTTATTGCTACTGAATCTAAGTTAGAAAATATAGATACTTGCTATGGTAAATTCACTACCGGTAACATCAAATACATGCCATTGATGCCTAAAGACACTCATATTGCTAAACAATGGCAAGAAAATTGGCTAAATGAACTTTATAGAGAAAATTATTTATCAGAAAAACAAGCACAGTACAATCAACAAACATGGTTAGCTCATCCAGCACTTAAGGATTACAAATTAGGTATAAAAACCGGTAAACCATTGTTATTCCTACTAGATCGGCAACAAAACCCTAGCAGTTATTGGCATGCAACAGCAACACACTATTTGATACCAAAAGAGACTAAATCACCTTTGCCTAATATTACTTTTAAAGATAAAGATGCGTTAAATATCAGTGACTTATTACGTTATTTAGCACTTAGTGAACCTGTTAAACATATTATTTACTCAGACCGTCACTATAAATTATCTACTCATATAGAAAACATGGCTAATATTGCTAGGTTGAGTGGTGCTAAGTTTGGTAAAATATATACAACGTGCCCTGAGGTTAAAGTGCCTGAAGGTTGGCAGAAAAAAGTGATGCGCAGTGATAAAAACAATCATGACAGATACTGGATTATAACGACAACACAACAACAATATATATGGAAATCATCCACTAGTTTAGACTTTGTCAACTTCTCTCATGAGCAACCAAAAGTTGTAGGTAACATCACTTTTACCCAACTTGAATACAAAGATTTACCAGATTATTTGCAGCAAGATTTAGCTGTTAAGCCTGAAAAAATGGAGTTTGAAGTATGATAAAGTCTTATGATAATGAGTTTTCTAAAAGTTATGCTGATGAATTACTTGAAAATGTTTTTGTATTGAAAAATGCACAAGCTGAGTATTCTACTCAGTTTGCTGATGATGGTTTTCAGGTAGGTAATACTTATGAATGGCTCAGAGATGTTGATACATTAGATATTAAATACAGTCTCATAATTGCCACCAATATGCTGACAAATGACAAAATTATTGGTAATTTACAGAATTTGGCATCAAAAGGCGTAAATATTTTCTTATTACTTGCTGATAATGTTGCAAACAAAAAATGCTTGGAGGCACTCTCAGGATGCTGTTGTATTAGAATTAGTATGCAACAAAGCGGTATGTTAATTATTGCAGACCATGAGCATCCAAAAAATTGCTGGGGAAAAATTTATTCGCAAAATTTTAGCGATGATGATTTTGGTTACAGTATGGTGCTAGAGCATAAGCAAGTTGAAGATTACTACCGCTTGTTTTGTTATTTATTTTGGCACAAAGCATCAGACGAATACCTAACTGACAAGCGTCAATCTTGTAATAATAGCTCAATTGGTATGATAGATACCGTACATAAACATATCATGCCAGAAAATTTAGTAAGCCACTTAAAAAACAGCATGACTAAAGACGGGGTGTATAGTTTTAATCTGAAAAACAACAAAGCGCCAATGTTATGGCAATTACTCGATACACAAATAATGGACTTTGAAAATCATGAATTGCTGTTAAGTCTAGAACAAATGCAATCTGCTATAGCAGAACAATTAATCTCTCAAGCAGGACAGATTAAATTATTCGACCAGCCATTATTACCGCAAATACTTTTTGCTGAGAAAGACAGCTGGTTATTACCTTTGAATATCGATAAAAAAGCAGTCAACTGGGCGTTAAAGTTAACAGAAAATCAAAAGCAATCCTTGGAAAACTATCAGTTTACCTTGCAAAATTCTTTGCATTGGAAGTTATATCGACAGCTAGAAGTTAGAGATATTCAATCTCCTTTAAGGTTTTCAGACAATATAGAAAACGCTATTGAATGTAAAAAACTAATACACAGGGATCTTGGTAACATAGAGTGCAATAATTATGATGACTTCGAGCATAAAAAAGCGGAGGACATAGTTGCTGAAAAAGGTTTAATCAATTTTAATCGAAATCTTTTATCGCAAAATACACTTTTTAAAGTTACCATTAATCCTCCTTTGTTACCGAAAAATGCTAGTTTAGATAGCCTACATAAACAATGGCAGACTGTTCAAAACAAGTGGCTTGCAGAATTAGAGAATTTAAAATCTAGACAAGCAAATATTGAAAAAAGTAAAGAAGGATTAGCTGAAAGTATAAAACGTTACATGGTTAGTTTTTTAAAAGAGCACATCAATAAAAAAACAATCTTCGAAAAGAAATTAAATGAATTAACTGCTGTGGATTTACCTAAATTATCTCCGTTTAGCCGTCAAAAAATGCTAACTTCTGTTAATGAATTAGCTAAGAAACTTGCTGAAAGCAAAGAAAATTTGGCTGAGGAAAAAGATAAAGTAGAGCAGATAAAAAAATGGGAAGAAAGGGAGGCAAAGCTGGATTCAGAATTCATCTCATTAGAACAAAAGTATAAACAAGCATGTTCAGCTCAAGAAAATTTTAAATCAGAAATGCCATCTAAACTAAAAGCCAATGAAGAAACACTGTTAGATTGCTGGCATAAGTGGGTAGAGGATAAGCAAAATTTAGCTACTAAGGAAGAACTTAGTAATTTCTCTGCAGATGAAATAGTAAATTGGTATCAAAAGCACAGTAAGAGTTTAGATGCTGTATTTATTGAAAAAAAATCCCAGCTCATCAATAAATATAAAAAAGAATTGCGTAAGATAATCGAAGATTTTAATCAAACAAAATATTTGATTACAGGAGAAGAAAATTCCCATAAACAAAATGTCAATAAGCATTTGCAAAAAAAACAGAGGTTGCTTGAAGATATTGAGAAGCATAAAAAAACTAAAGAAACTATAAAACCTACAAATAAAAATAGTGAAGAAAAAGTTAATATGTTTGATCTAAAATTTCCTGATGAAGAACTACCTGAAGTAGGTGAATTGTTTAGCGATAAAAACAAGCGTTATTTATCAATAACAAATAGAGAAGAAGTAACTCAAGCTAAGAAATGTGCGATGCGACTTAATGCTGATTTAGTCGTTTCTAGGTGAATTGTGTTTAATGGCTGAGTAAATATAGTAGTTCAAATATAATATAGCAGACTTCTAGTTTTTAAAGGTTGCTGTTAGATCAGGTTTGAGCTACTACATCTAAATCGATAAAATCCCTTCAAATGCTAAAATGCGTGCAAGGCTATAAATTTTTCATTAAAAAACTAACTATATTTTAAATATTTTGCTATTGTTCTTATTTAAGCAAAAGTAGCTGTAATTTGATGTTATATTATTAAGATTCGCTTAATTATTAA
>CAKMYR010000037.1 GCA_929200175.1 uncultured Gammaproteobacteria bacterium | reverse complement strand
CTATAGATCTTGCTTTTTTATATTTATTTATTTGAGTTTGAAATGCGTTTTCATCAGTTTTAAAATTTTTAGCTTTATCACCAATACGAATAATATTAACTTTATTAATAACATCATCTTGTTTAATATTATTTACTATATCCAAACCCGAAACAACAACTCCAAAAACAGAGTGTTTTCCATCTAACCAAGGGGTAGGGACTGTAGTAATAAAAAATTGTGATCCATTGGTATTAGGACCAGAATTAGCCATTGATAAAATGCCAGCTTTATGATGAGTAAGGTCAGTTATTTCATCATTAAATTTATATCCAGGACCTCCTGTGCCATTACCTTTAGGATCTCCTCCTTGAATCATAAACTTATCAATGACACGATGAAATTTTAAGCCGTCATAAAAAGGCTTATTATCTCTTATGCTGTTTTTTTTAGTGCCAGTTGCAAGTCCAACAAAATTAATTACTGTAAGCGGAGTTTTTTCAAAATTAAGTTTTAAAATTATATCCCCTTTATTAGTTTTTAGCTCGGCATATAGTCCGTTATCTAATTGTTTTGCTGTAGATGTAAAAGATAATAATAATGTTAGAATTACAATAAAAATACGCATAATATACTCCTTATAATATATCGCTAAAATGATACCAATAAAATTATATAGTAATTATTATAATTTATAAGTTATAATGCAACTTCTTTAATTATTAGAGTAAATTAATCATGTCTTTATTTATTACCGACGAATGTATAAATTGTGATGTTTGTGTACCAGAATGCCCAAACGAAGCTATTTATATGGGAGAAGAAATTTATGTAATTGATCCTGACAAATGTACAGAATGCAAAGGCCATTTTGAAACCACTCAATGTGCTGAAGTTTGTCCGGTGGATTGTTGTTTGCCTGATCCTAATCATGTTGAAACTGAAGAGGAATTATTAGCAAAAATCAAGGATTAATTTATATATCTTTAATTCTTTATAATCTTATTTTAAGACGCTATTAAGAGCTGACAAACATAAGGCTATGTTTTCTTTTTTACTGGCATAACCCATTAAGCCAATTCGCCATACTTTGCCAGCATAAATACCAAGCCCTGCGCCTATTTCTAAATTATAATCTTGTAATAGGCTAGAGCGTACTTTTTCATCATTTGCTTGTTCTGGAATAAATACAGCGTTTAATTGTGGCAAGCGATATTGTTCTTCAACTAAAAATTTAATACCGATATCAAAAAGACCAGCTTTTAAAATTTCGTGATTTTGTTGATGGCGACTCCAAGAATTTTCTAATCCTTCTTCTTGTAAGATTAATAACGCTTCGTGTAAGCCATATAATGTATTTACTGGCGCTGTATGATGATAAGCTCTTTTAGCGCCTTCATTCCAATAACTCATAACTAAATTAAGATCCAAAAACCAAGAACTAACTGGAGTTTTTCTACTTTCAACTTTTTTAATAGCGCGCTCATTTAAGCTAATAGGTGAGATTCCTGGCATTGCTGATAAACATTTTTGGGTTCCTGAATAAATGGCGTCAATTTCCCATTCATCAACTAACAATTCACTTCCAGCCAAAGATGTTACTGCATCAACTATGGTTATACAATTATAGTTATGGGCAATTTTACAAAGTTTTTTAGCATCAGATAAAGCTCCAGTCGAGGTTTCTGCATGTACAAAAGCTACGATTTTAGCGTCTTTATTTTCGCTAAGTGCTTTTTCTAATTTTTCTGGACTAACTGGTTCTCCCCAATTATTTTCAACTATTATCGCTTGGCCACCAAAGCGAGTTACATTTTCTTTCATGCGCATGCCAAAAACACCATTAATACAAACTATAACCTTATCTTTTGGCTCAACTAAGTTAGCAAAACAAGTCTCCATACCAGCAGAGCCGGGCGCAGAAACAGGCATAGTTAGTTTATTTTCAGTTTTAAAGGCATATCTAAGAGCTTCTTTAACTTCATCCATCATTGTTATAAATGATGGATCAAGGTGGCCAATAGTTGGGCGTGCCATTGCTAGTAATACTCTTGGATTGACATCGCTTGGACCTGGTCCCATTAGGGTTCTTGATGGTGGATTAAATGATTTCATTTTATTTTTATTAGTAATTTTTAAAAAAAATATTATAATGGTTTTATGTCAATTATTAAAGATTTATTAAAAGAAATTGTTCCAAAAGATATAGTTATATTTGGTCAAGAGAATACTCGTGTATTTGAATGCGATGGTCTTAGTGCTTATAAGAAAAAGCCGTTAGTTGTAGTTTTGCCAGAAAATATTGAGCAAATTAAACAAGTATTAAAAATTTGTAATTTGCATAATATTCCGGTAATAACTAGAGGTGCTGGTACTGGTTTATCAGGAGGAGCAACTCCAATTGAACAAAGTTTAGTTTTAGGATTATCAAAATTTAATAAAATTAAATCAGTTGATGTAGAAAATAGATTGGCAGTTGTTGAGCCTGGAGTTAGAAATATAGTTATTAGTGAAACTGTTAAAAAATATGGCTTATATTATGCTCCTGACCCTTCAAGTCAAATTGCTTGTACTATAGGAGGGAATGTTGCAGAAAATTCTGGCGGGATACATTGTCTTAAATATGGACTTACAATACATAATGTTGAGGCTATTAAAATAATTACCATTGAAGGCGAAGAGATAACTTTTAGTCGTCAAGATTATGGAATTGGATTACTTGCGCTTTTACATGGATCTGAAGGCTTACTAGGGATTATTATTGAGATAACTGTTAAATTAAAGCCAATATCACAATCTTCTAAACTTATTATGGCTGGATTTAACTCGGTTAGAGATTGTGCTAATTCGGTTGCAAATATTATTAAGAAAGGAATTATTCCTGCTGGTTTAGAGATGATGGATAAGTTTGCTATTGAAGCTGCAGAAAATTTTGCTAAAGTAGGTTATCCGCTTGAAGCAAATGCATTGTTATTATGTGAATTAGATGGTGATGAACAAAGTGTTGAAAATGAATTTAAAAAAACAATAGAAATTTTATCTATTGCATCAAGTATTAAAGTTGCTGATGAAGAAAAACAAATATCAAAATTATGGAAAGGAAGGAAATCAGCATTTCCTGCAGTAGGACAAATATCACCAGATTATTATTGTATGGATGGAACTATTCCTCGTCGTTATTTAGCTGATATGTTAGAACAAATAAGTAAGCTTTCAAAAAAATATAATTTAGCAGTGGCGAATGTTTTCCATGCTGGTGATGGTAATTTACATCCTTTGATTTTATACGATGCTAACATTGCTGGCGAGTTAGAAAAAACTGAAAAATTTGGGATGGATATATTAAAGCTAAGTGTTAAGTTCGGTGGTAGTATTACTGGCGAGCATGGAGTAGGTATTGAAAAATTAAATGCTATGTGTTATCAATTTACGGATAAAGAATTAGATATTTTTCATAAAATTAAAAAAGTATTTGATCCTAAATCTTTATTAAATCCGGGTAAAGCTGTACCAGAATTACATCGTTGTGCAGAATTAGGGGCTATGCATGTAAATAAAGGCAAGTTGCCACATCCTGAAATAGAGCGTTTTTAATGAATGATAGAATAACTCAATTACAAAAAATTGTTAAAGAATCTAATAGTATTTGTATTAATAGCGAATTTTTAGATTACGAAGGGATAGTTAGTTATTATCCAGAAGAGTTAATTATTACTGTTAAAGCTGGATTAATAATTAAAGATATGAGAAAAGAGTTAAATAAAAATAATCAGGACTTAATGTTTTTTGTTGATGATGAAAATATTAGTATTGGAGCAGCATATGCTAATGGAGGACAAGATTTATCAGATAGTGTTTTAGGTGTTCAAATTATTGATGGTAATGGAAATTTATTAAATTTTGGTGGTCAAGTTATTAAAAATGTAGCTGGTTATGATGTATCTCGTTTATTGGTTGGATCAAAAGGTAAATTAGCTTTAATAACAGAAATTAGTTTTAAGGTTTTACCAAATTTTTATGTAGAAAAATTAGTCAAACCATTAAAACAAAAAGCTAGCTCAAAGGCGCATAAAGTTATTGAACAAAAATTAAAACAAGTATTTGACCCAAAAGGAATATTTAAATAATGGAAACAGCTATCAAAGGAGAGTTTGCTAAAACATTATCAGGAATGAAAGCTGATAGCATTATTCGCTCATGTGTTCATTGTGGGTTTTGTTTAGCTAGTTGTCCTACTTATAATATTTTAAGTAATGAGCTAGATTCACCTAGGGGTAGGATTTATTTAATTAAATCTGCATTAGAAGATAATAATTTTTCTAAAAGCAGTATTAAGCATTTAGACCAATGTTTAACTTGTAGGGCTTGTGAAACTATTTGCCCATCTGGAGTTCAATATTCTCAATTAGCAGATATTGGTAGAGAATTTTTAGAACATAAAAGGCCTTTTTGGCAAAAAATATATCGTAATAGTGTACGCAAATTTATAACTAATCCAATTTTATTTAATGCAATAGGTTGGATGTTTAGACAATCCAAAACTAAAGTAAATAGTGTATTAAAGCTTGAGAAAAAAAATGGTAAAGTTTTATTATTAGAAGGCTGTGTACAGCCTAGCTTAGCGCCAAATATTAATAATAATATTAAAAATATTTTAACCAAGTTAGGATATGAAGTTATAACAAGCAAACAATCTCAATGTTGTGGAGCTATAGATCAACATTTAAGTGCAAATAAACAAGCATTGGTTAAAATTAAAAATAATATTAATAATTGGATAAAACTTGATGTTGATGTCATTATATCAAGCGCTAGTGGTTGCGGACTGATGGTAAAAGATTATCGGCTAATGTTTGCTGAAAATGATAAATACTACCAAAAATCTAAGGAAATTAGTAGTAAAACTATAGATATAGCAGAATTTTTAGCTGATAAAGATTTAAGTCTTTTTAAAAAGCAAGATGTTAAAATAAGTTATCAAGAACCATGTACTTTACAACATGGACAAAATATTGCAGGATTAACTCATAAAATTTTACAAAAAATTGGTTATCAATTAACTGTTATAGATGATAATCATATTTGTTGTGGCAGTGCTGGAACTTACTCTATTTTTCAGCCAAAATTAGCAAAAAAATTAAGAGATAATAAGTTAAATAATCTACAAAAAAATCAACCAGAAATCATTGTAACTAGTAATATTGGTTGTTTAATGCATTTGCAAAAAGGTACTAAAACTCCAGTTAAACACTGGACTGAGTTGTTAAGTTAAAGTGTATATTTTTCTTAAATGATCAAAATCAGTATTAATAAACAAATACTTGAATATTATAAAAATAACGAATTAATTGATAGTTATAGTATTAGCAGCGCTAAAAATGGCATTGGAGAAAAGAATAATTCATTTTGTACCCCAAGCGGCAAACACAGAATACATAATAAAATTGGTGAAGGATTAGCTTGTAATTCGGTTTTTGTGGCGCGTAAATTTACAGGAGAGATTTATTCTTCTAAACTTTTTAAAAAATATCCTAATAGAGATTGGATTTTAACTCGTATTATTTGGTTAGAAGGCATTGAAAATCATAATAAAAACACCTTAAATCGTTATATCTATATTCATGGATCTCCAGATGAGGTACAAATGGGAGTGCCGGGCTCAAAAGGTTGTATTCGTATGAATAACGAGGATATAATTAAGTTATTTAATAAAGTTAAAATAAATGAAAATGTTATAATAAACTTATGAATGAATTAATAAATTATGCGCCTAAAGAGGCGTACAAAATACTTGAAAATAATAAAAATGCAGTTTTTATTGATGTTCGTAGTAAGCTTGAAAATATGCTTGCAAGACCTGTTAATTGTATTTTAATTCCTTGGGTTGATAAGCCTTATTGGAATCCTAATGAAGAAGAATTTATCAATAGCGTTAAGAGTAATAATTGCTCTTTAGATACAGAGATAATTTTAATTTGTCGTAGTGGACATCGCTCAATGAATGCTGGTGAATGTCTAATTGATAATGGTTTTAGTAAAGTTGGCCATGTTGTTGGTGGATTTGAAGGTGATGAGGATCAAAACAGAAAACGCTGTAATATAAATGGATGGATTTATGATGGGTTGCCCTGTGAAGATCTTTAAATATTCATATTGAAAAAAGTATTAAATATCTATCTTGACAAAAGAATGCTGTTTATATTTTTAAATGGCATCTCTAGTGGTTTTCCTTGGGTTATTATCGGTTCAGCTATGACTTTATGGCTAAAAGATGTTGGGCTAACCCGTACAGCAATTGGTATTTTTGGATCGATATTTGCAGTTTATTCTATAAATTGGCTGTGGTCGCCAATAGTTGATCGTTTTAAAATTCCAATATTAAAATCTATGGGACAACGTCGTTCTTGGATATTTTTTACTCAATTTATGTTGGTTATATTAATTCTTAGTATTGCTAATATAGACCCTGATAATAATTTAGTTTTAACAAGTTTAATTGCAATTCTTATTGCTATATCTTCTGCTACACAAGATATAGCAATTGATGCTTATAGGATTGATAGCTTTGATATTAATGAGCAAAAAAGTGTATCAGCAGCAGCATCTTTAGCTACTGTTGGCTGGTGGACTGGATATGGATTATTAGGCTGGTTTGCATTGACTTTAGCTGGAGAAAGTATAGGATTTAGTTGGTCAAAAACCTATATGTTTTTAGCTCTTATAATGGCTATACTTATGTTTTTAACATTATTTTTTATTACTGCTCCAAAATATAATCCAGAAATAAAACAACTAAAAGATTATCAATTTTTATTATCAAAAATAAAAAAAGTAAATAAAATAAAAATCTTTATCACTTGGCTTTATGTTTCTTTAGTTAATCCTTTAAAAGATTTTTTTGTTCGTTTTGGTTATTTAGCTATTGGCTTATTTGTTTTTATCTTTCTTTTTAAGATAGGAGAAGCTTTTTTAGGCAAGATGTCATTAGTTTTCTATAAAGAAATAGGTTTTAGTACAGATGAAATTGCTACTTATGTAAAACTAATAGGTTGGTTTTTTACTATTATTTATTCTTTTTTAGCTGGCTTTGTTAGTATTCGCTATAGTTTAGTTAAAGGTCTTTTATTGGGTGGTATTTCAATGTCATTAACCAATTTATTTTTTGCTTACATAGCGCTTACTGGGGCTAATACTAATGTTTTATTTTTGGCAATTGTATTTGATAATTTTACTGCAGCTTTTTCTACAGTTACTTTTGTTGCTTTTATTTCTTATTTAACTAATAAAGCCTATAGTGCTACTCAGTACGCTATTATGTCTTCATTTGCTAATTTTGGACGAACGGTGTTTGCTAGTTTTAGTGGAGTTATGATTGATAATTTTCAATATAATTGGCATTTATCTCTTAATAACTCATGGGCTTTATTTTTTGTTATTACTACTTTAATGGTTATTCCTAGTTTATTAATTATTATCTTTTTTTCTTCAAAGTTTAAGGCTGTATTCAAATGATAGGAAGAATTATGTTAGATGTATCAGGATTGACACTAACTAAAATAGATAAAAATAAACTAACTAAGCCAGCAGTTGGTGGAGTTATTTTATTTGCTAGAAATTATGCTAGTATTGAACAAGTTAAATCTTTAATTATTGAAATACGCAAACTAAATCCTAATTTACTTATTGCAGTAGATCATGAAGGTGGTAGGGTGCAGCGTTTTAGAGATGGTTTTACTAATATTCCAGCGATGAAAAAACTTGGTGAAGTTTATGATGACAATGCTAAATTAGCTGTAGAACAAGCTTTTTCCTGTGGTTATATTTTAGCTACAGAATTATTATCAATTGGGGTAGATTTTTCTTTTACTCCAGTTCTTGATATTGATTATGGCAACTCTAGCGTGATAGGTGATAGGTCTTTTCATATTAATCCAGACATAATAGTAGAATTAGCTAGTTCTTTAATTAATGGCATGCACAAAGCAGGAATGAAATCTGTAGCTAAGCATTTTCCAGGACATGGTTATGCTAAATTAGATTCACATGTAGCATTAGCAGTTGACAATAGATCAATTACAGAATTAAATAAAGATATATCTGTTTTTGAAAGAGTAATTAAAAATGGTTTAGATGCAGTAATGTTATCGCATGTTATATATCCTAAAATAGATGATAAACCTGCTGGTTTTTCTAAAAAATGGATTAAAGATATTTTAAGAAATCAATTAGAATTTAAAGGAATAATTTTTAGTGATGATTTGTCTATGCAAGGAGCTTGTTTTATTAAAGATATTAATGACAGAGTTAAATTCTCAATAGATAGCGGTTGTGATATGGTTTTAATATGTAATAATCCGGAATTAACAGATGAAGTTATTGCTAATAATTGGCAATTAAATGATAGCTTAAAAATAATGAAAGCCAATAAAGTTAAAAATTTTGATAAGACAAAATACAAAAAACATTTAACTAATATTAAAAATTTAGTTAGTTAAAATTTTATTAAAATCATTAGTAATAGTTATATAAATTTTAAATTAGCATAAGCGCCAATTAGCCATTTTGTACCAAATTTATTAAATTGAATTTGGACTCTAGTTGATTCGCCAGATCCTTCAAAGTTAATAACTGTACCTATCCCAAACTTAATATGTTGTACGGTTGCCCCAATTGATAACTCTCCTTTGCTATTTGGTTTTATGTCGGTGTTTATTTTTTTATGCTCGATATTATTATAAGTTTTTTGATATGTACGCTCATAACTATCATCTTGTTTATTTGATATATATTTTGTTGGGATTTCTTCTATAAACCTAGAGGGTCTAGGGTAAAAAATATTGCCATTTATGAATCTTTTAAGAGCATAAGATAGAGTTAGTTCTGTCATAGCTCTTGTCATTCCAACATAACAAAGCCTTCTTTCTTCATCTATTAAATATGGCTCTTCTTTGCTTTTTATTGATGGAAATAAATTTTCTTCCATGCCTGTTAAAAATATATAAGAAAATTCTAAACCTTTAGCAGAGTGTATAGTCATAAGTTGTACTTTTTGATTATGATTCGCTTCGTTTCCATTATCTGCATCAAGCAAACTTAAATCAATAAAATCTTTGATATCATTTTCTTTTGAATTTTTTTGATAGCTATATTGTTTGGCGGCATTAACTAATTCTTCAAGATTTTCTTTTTTATTGCCAGTTTTATCAATTTTTTCATTACTATAATATTCAATTAGTCCTGAGTGTCTTATTATGTAATCAACTTTTTTATGTAATTCTAAAATGCTTTTTATTGAATTTTCGATATTTTTAATATTTTCGATAAAACTAATTATTGCATTTTTAATTTTTGGAGTTAAAGTTAAAGCAATTTCATTAGCGGCAAAAAATAAACTAGTATGGTTTTCATTAGCAAATGTTGTTATTTTATTAATTGTTACATTACCGATACCACGAGCAGGAATATTAATTATGCGCTCAAATGCAATATTATCATTATTGTTTTCTACTAGGCGTAAATAACATATTGCATTTTTAATTTCTGCTCTTTCAAAAAATTTTAAACCTCCATAAATAGTATAAGGAATATCATATTTGATTAATGTTTCTTCAAATATTCTAGATTGAGCATTTGATCTATAAAGAATAGCAAATTGATTTTTAGGTATTCCTTTATCAGCATATTTTATAATTTTATTAACTATAAAATCTGCTTCATTAGCTTCATCTTTAGCTTGAAAAACCTCAATTAACTCTCCATTTTCTGAATCAGTCCATAGAGATTTATCCATACGACCGTTGTTGTTTTTTATTAAGGCATTTGATGCTTTTAAAATATTTCCAGTTGAGCGATAATTTTGCTCTAAATAAGCTATATTAATAGGTTTAAAGTCATTTTTAAATTTTTTAATATTTTCAATTTTAGCTCCTCTCCAACCATAAATAGATTGATCATCATCACCAACACAAAATACTATATTTTTTCCAGAATAAAATGATTTAATCCATGAATATTGAATAGTATTAGTATCTTGAAATTCATCAATCAAAATATATTTAAAATGGCTTTGGTAATATTGAAGTATATCGGGATTATTTTGTAATAATTCATAACTTCTTAGCAATAATTCTGCAAAATCAACTAAATTATTTGCGTCGCAGTATTCTTCGTATAATTCAAATATTCTAAGGTTTATTTGTAGATAATAATCATCTTTTGCGTTAATATGAATAGCTCTTGTAGCTTTATTTTTTTGTTTATTAATAAAACCTTGTAATTGCTTAATTGGGGTATTAGCTTCATCAATATTTTGTTCTTTAGCTATGCGTTTAATTATTCTAAATTGATCTTGTGAATCTAAGATTTGAAAATCAGAAACTAGGTTTGCTTTTTTATAATTTTCCCTAAGTAAGCGATGAGAAATACTATGGAAAGTACCTACCCACATATTATCTATAGGTTGATTAAGTAATAGGCTTATTCTTTGAGTCATTTCAAGAGAAGCTTTATTAGTAAAAGTAACTGCTAAGATCTCATTTATATTAACTCCTATTTTTTTTATTAAATAAGCTATTCTATGGGTGATTACCATAG
>CAKMYR010000036.1 GCA_929200175.1 uncultured Gammaproteobacteria bacterium | reverse complement strand
ACATAGGTTGCACTCACAAACCCAGGTATAGTTACGGAATAGCGGTAAATTTCATCAGCCATCTTTTCGATTGCTGGACGATTTTCGGCTGTGGTTTTAAAAGTAAAGTAACGTGCGAACATATTTTCTCCTTTGCTTTTAGTTGTTAATTGTTTAAATTATTCTAATTATTATCTAATCAAAAAGAATAAATTATAGGTAAAAAATTTATTTAAATATTTATTATAGAATTTAAATGGTTCAGATTGTGAGCGTTTTTTGTATAATTTTGAGAACAGTTGCTTAATATGATAGCCATAAATATCAGTATTATTTTATTCATCTTTTTCTTGTTTTCATACTTTTTCATTCCTAACGCTTGTAGCGTTAGGCGATAATAATGTATTTATGAAAAATTTATTCTAGATGGTAATTTGCTTCTGGCCATAGGGCGTTTATTTCATCTGCTTGTTGTTGTGCATTGAAACGCTCCCAAACTATACCATTTACATCAGTTTCTTTACTGAATTCTAATGCGTTAATATCTTCCCAGCCTAAATGTCTGAGTTCTCCAGGCTTGCATGCAGAGTCTTGGCGAACTGAAACATTAAGTGATTTGGTTCTCCAAAGTGCATATTCTCCAGCAATGATTAAACATGGCTTCATTCCCAAACGAACGCTATAGTCACTAACTGTTTGTTCTATCTTATCTGTTGAAATAGCTATGTGTAATTTTTTCACTTTCGCCTCCTTTAATGCTAATTAATTGTTATAAATTTGATGTTATACATAATAATACAATTAATTACAAAATAATAAATACCTAATGCCTAAGGTCTACTAGAGTTTTTTTAGCCTTTTAGCATTTCGTAAGGGCTTTGCCATCCTTTTTGTTCTCGCATTCTTTGTAACCAAGACTCAACATTTTGAGGAATATCAATATCTGCTTCATCTGTATACATTAAATAGGCGCATAAAGAAAAATCAGCTGGTGATATGTCGTTACCAAGTATAAAGTTTTTATCAGCTAATTCTTTGTCAAGCACACCAACATCATGTTTATATCTAGCGCTTAACCAATTATATGCATCTTGTGATAATATAAATTCTGGATGAGATTTAGCTAATTTTTTATGGCATCTTAATTGAGGTAAACAAAGTCCAATTTTATTGGCTTCCCACACCAGCCATTCCAAGCATTTTTGTCTTTCATCAGGATTTTTAAACTTTCCAAATTTATCAGATAGATAAACAAGTATTGCGTTTGATTGAATGTAAGATTTTGATCCGTCTATCAAAGTTGGTACTTCGGAAAATTTAGAAGCATTTAAAAACTCATTGCTTCTTGTGCTTGGCTCAGAAAAAATATCAATAATTTCATATTCATATTCAATTTCAAGCCAGTCTAAGAAAAACTTGACTTTCAGTGCATGACCAGAATCTGGGTGACCGAATAATTTCATTTCATCTCCTAAGGTATAACTATTATTAAAATACAACAACTATATAAATATATTACCCTTATTTTACCCTTAAGATAAGATTAAGTTTATCGTTATGCTAATTTGGTTGTGGTACAATCAGTTTTTGGATAAATGGTTAGGCATTTATAAAACTGCACAAATAAGTGTTTAGCTTGATATTATTTTTTGCGGATGGAGAAAGTATAATGTCTAAAATTGGAAAACTAGAAAGTGTTTGGCGCTATCCTGTTAAAAGTATGCGCGGAGAGGAAGTTGATGAGATTTTTGTTTCGTTTGCTGGATTAATGGGAGATCGCGTTTATGCAATTTCAGCAACATCATCCCCGAAAGAATTTCCCTGGCATACGGCGCGTGAATATGAAAGATTTGTTTTGCATCAAGCCTATTTTAAAAATCGCAAAGCAACATTAAAGCCCGATAACATGCAAGAAGCGCTTGATAATCCAGCGGTATTAAATCCTGCATACCCGACGAAAGAAGCTTTTGCAGTAAATGTTAAAACTCCAGATGGTGAAGTGTATGATATTGAAAGCCCAGAATTTCTTGAAAACATAAGTGGGCAATCCGAAGGCCAGTTAAAGTTACATTACACACAAAGAAGTATAACTGATTGCCGTCCTGTAACTTTATTTTCTTTGCAAACCTTAGAGCAATTAAAACAAGAAACCAAGCTTGATATTGATAAATTACAATTTCGTTCTAATTTCTATGTTGATTGGGATAATTCTGCTGGCTTTTATGAAGATCAGCTTGTTGGTAAAAAAATTCATGTTGGAGATACTGTAGAATTAATGATTATTGAACGCGATCCTCGTTGCAAATTCATTACTATAAATCCTGAAACAGCAGAAACTGAGCCTAAGTTATTAAAACACGTTACCAGAAAGCACGAAGGATTTACAGGAGTTTATGCTGCGGTACTTAAAGAAGGTCCAGTTAATAAAGGAGATGAGATTGTTATTGCTGAATAAAAAATAATGAAGTTTTATTCTCTTACAGTTAATGATATTATTAACGAGACTTTAGATGCTAAATCTATTATATTCAAGCCACGAGACGAAGATATAACATTATTTAAGTATCAATCAGGGCAATATCTAACTTTTCGTATTCCTTTACAAGGCACTACTAATCTTGAAAGATGTTATTCTTTATCTAGCACTCCAATTATTGAGTCGGAATTAAAAGTTACAGTAAAAAGAATAAATAACGGCTTGGTATCAAATTGGTTTCATGACATATTACAAGTTGGAGATGTTATTGATGTAGCAAAGCCAAAAGGGCGATTTATTCTACAACCGGCAACTAATCCGATATTATTTTTCGCTGCAGGTAGTGGAATTACCCCTGTAATTTCGATTATTAAAAATACTCTTAATACTACTAATCGATTGATTTACTTAATTTATGCTAATCAAAATCAAGAGTCAATTATTTTTCACGAGGAAATTCAGCGACTTAGTGAAAAATATAAATATCAATTTACTTGCCACTATCATATTAGTAGCGTATTAGGAAGACTAACAGAGGATATTATCTTAGATTTTATTAATCTTGCTGATGACGCTCATTTATATATTTGTGGCCCAGAATCATTTATGAGTCTTATTAAAGAAGTTTCAGTACGGAATAATTTCAACGAAAATAATATATTTCTTGAATACTTCAACAGTCCTGATATTACTGAAGATGATGAAAACGCAAATACTAGTAAATCTAAAACTATTGTCGCGCCTAAGGGAATATCTAAATTCACTATCACCTTAGATGAAAATATCTGTGAAGTACCGTATAAACATGGCTCTACATTACTAGAAAGTATTTTATCAGCAGGATTTGATCCTTCCTATTTATGCAAAGAAGCTCACTGCGGTTCATGTATGGCAGTGAGAAAATCTGGCGAAGTAGCAATGAAAAAAACCACAAGCCTATCCAAACGTGATTTAAGCCGAGATTATATACTTTTATGCCAAGCTATCCCTTTATCAAAAGATGTTTGGGTAGACTGTGATTCTTAAAAATAAATTAAATAATTTTTCTAGTAAAAGATGTTTGCAAAATCTGTTCTATTTTATTGGATTTGTATTTTTCATTGTAGCAGGATATTTTTCTAAATTATCATTTATCTTGTAAAAATCACTGGCATTATTGGTGTATATGTGGCTGGTAGTTTTTAGTTCAGTAGGAGTATCTAATGCACTTGCTGAGACACAAATGCCACTATTATCATTTGGTTTCCAAAATAAACTTGAACCGCAATTTTTACAAAATCCTCTTTTTGCTTGATCTGTTTTTAATTGGTACCATTTGATTTGTTCTTCAGAAAATATATAAATATCTTCTTGTTTTGCTTTGGTAAAGGCAGCATAATTGCCATGAAATTTTCTACATTCTTCACAATGACAATTAACTACATTACGAGGGTTTTTTAAAGAAAAAGTGATATTGCCACATAAACAAGAGCCTGATTTCAAGTATGATTGAATTTTTTTAAGAAGTTTAGGTTCAGAATCTTGATTATAAATAAACTTTAGCCATTTTAAATAAAAGGTATCGGTCATAAAGTGCATTTTTTGCATTTTACTTTGCATATTATTTTTTATTTGCTCTATCGTTTGCATAGAGTTACCATTAGGTTCAATATCGTAACCATAAATATTTAGCCAGCTTTTTAACATGGTATTTGATACCTCAATATGAGCTACTGTTGCTATAATATTATCTTTGACAAAGGCTTGGTTTTTACAGTTTGATGTCGTATATAAAGAAGATGCTCCTTTGGGTATAGTAAACTCATCATGATGCCACACCAATATTTTAGTGTGGTTGGGGATTTTTCCTTGCCATTCTTTAGCCTTTTCGTTTTTACAAAAATCGATTGAATGCCATCCTATTTCTTTTTGTTTCATCGGCGCAACTTTTCCTCCTAATGCCTTACTAATTAGCTGGCTACCTAAACAATGTCCAAGAATAGGTATATTTTTTTGATGAGCTAAACGAATTAAGTCAAGTTCATTTTGTATCCAAGGAATTGGATCATTGACACTCATTGTTCCTCCTAAAAAAACTAATCCTCCTATCTCGTTATTTATATCACTTGGAATAGTATCTTCTTGGTCGATTTTTATAACTTCATAAGGTATTTCAAATTTAGAAAGTAAGTCAGTCAAATGGGGTGCTTCAATCCAAGATTCATGTCTAAATAAAAGTATTTTTTTCATGCTAGCATCCTATGTTTAAGTTCTAACAACTGAATTATAAATCAATTATTTTTTAAGAAGTTAATAATCAATCAATAAATATATTTATAAAAATATACAAAAATGGTAAATAATTTACTAGGCATTATGCAAGATAAAATTTTCTTAAAAGTTATAGTACTTAACAACAAAACTTAGTTACAGCGTAGTCGTTTGCCAGAATGATTTTTAGATTAATTCAAGATTTATTTTTCTTTTTTGAAGTTTGGGCGATCTTCTCCATAATTGGTTGCTAAATAATTTAATATTAACTCTAGTTGTTCTTTAGGAATTTCCCATAAATCCTGCTCTTCTTGCATCCACTTTATTAGTTCTAACCAGCCGCTACGAGTTTGCCCTTGTTGAATTATTATTTGAGCTGAATGACAGGCAGTGCAGTGTGTAGTTGTTATTTTATAACCATTATCGATAACAAAACCTGTGTTAGAATCGTATTTTTTTGTATTTAGATTCTCTGGCTCTGATGAATATGCTACACCTAGTTTAACAAGCACTGCCAACAAAATCGTAAAAAGAAATATCTTACTTGTCATTAATTTATATTAAATTGTCAAACAACATTTACAGCGATACGATGACAACGATTGTTAAGGTACCCTTTTGGATTCCAGCCGGGAACTAACATTGGTTGTGCAACATTATTTTCATCTATTGCTCGTGACCATACTTCATAATAACCAGTTTTTGGGAAAAATACGTTAGCAGACCAATCTTGCCAAGATAAACGATTTTTAGGTTTTAATAATCTTGTTTTATTCCATGTTGAGCCAAAATCAATAGAAACTTCAACAGCTGAAACACCTAAATCGCCCGCCCAAGCATGACCATTAGTTGCTAAAGGTTTGCCTATTGGATGTCTAATTCCTGTACGCGGGAAAGTAATTAATGATTTTACAGGCATGCTTTCAATAATCATCATGTCTTCATTTTTCACCTTTTCTCCGGGAGCCACTGGTTTTTTAGGAACTTTATAGGCTTTACCAGTCATTTTAGCTCCATCGTGCACTCGGTCACGCACTGCAATGCGATTAATCCATTTACCGCAAGTAGACCCAGGCCAACCGCCAGTTACAACACGCAGAGGGTGGCCGTTTAAAATATTGATTTCTTTTCCATTCATAGCCCATACAATCATAGATTCATCTTCCATTGCTTTGGCAATAGGAACACCGCGTGAGATTGGAAACTTTTTAGGATTACCACTAAGATGTTTATCCTTACCATAATAAGCTGTATAAACTGCATTTGAGCGTATACCAACTGATTTTAATACATCACGAACACGCACACCTGTCCAAGTAGGACAGGCAATAGCACCAGTTGTCCATTGATTACCACGCGCAGGCGGAACATATTCTGCTCTCCCGTTACCTCCACATTCAAGTTGTAATTGATAGGTATAGTGCTTAAATTCTTTTTTCAATTCATCTATAGTAAAGATTCGAGGATTAATCACTGACTCACCATCAATCGTCAAAGTCCATTTATCTGGGGTTAATTCTGCTCTGCTAGGCACAATTCCATTATTGCGGACAAACATATATTTTGCTGGTGTTACTGAATCATTCAAAAGATGTGGCGGAGTTTCAGCATTAATAGGGCGATCATTTAAAATACGCAATCCTTGCTTGCCGTAAGCAGCTAAGCTAAAATTATTCGTTGAATCCGCTAATGCTATTGGGATAAGTCCACTTGGCATTAGATTTGAAAATACTACAGGAAAACCCAACACTGCACCCATACTGCCGAGACCTTTTAAAAATCCACGGCGTGTTACATTACTTTCTCTGCCAAAAACTAAATGATCTGCTCTTTCATAATCCTCAGAGTATAATTCGTGTAACCCTCTTTCGGAATTCAATAAATGACTTGTTTTATTTTTAGGTTTTTTCATATTTCTTTCCTCTGGTTGAACGTGTTAAAATCTGGTATTTAGATTTAGCTACTAAGTTGACGGTTGGCTGAAGTGATTTATTAAAAGTTTTATATAACACACCTTTTAATTAAGTCAACTATGAACAGGCTTTAATTTTTCAATACCGCTTTCTAATTTTGATTATACTGCTATTATTATCGTTATTGTTAATTAATTTTAAAAATAGCTAAATGCAAAGATATATTATTATTTTTACTTTTTTGTTATTTTTTTAAGTTACATTACTAAGCTCCATTGCAAGTCTTAGTTATAAAGCTAAAATGAAGCTTGTTTGTTTTTAAATCTGTTTTAATTTTTCTTTAAATGCCGTTTATGTCGTGGTTGGTAAAATATAATAATATTTCCGATTATTGCTAGAATCATACCTGTAATGGCTAAATATGATGGTCTATATCCCTCAAGGTGATACGATATACTAAGAGCTATTATTGGAAATAATATGGTTGCGTACGCTGTTTTACTTGGCCCAATACGATCGATTAAAGATAGGTAAGCTGCAAAAGCTAAAATAGTACCTGGTATTGCTAAGAAAAGTAATGATAATAAATAGATTGGGCTGGTGCTTATAGCAAATCCATCTATATTTATAAGATTGATAAAAAACATAATTATAGCTCCGTATAACATCCCCCATGCATTTGTAGTAGCTGTTTGTAAGTTATGCTTTTTATGTCTTACTGCTATTATATTGCCGCAAGAAAAAAAATAAGTTCCAAGAATCGCCAAACCTATACCAACTAATCTAAAAATATCAATTTCAACTTTTAAAAAATCAGGAGAGAATACTAAAAGAATACCAAAAATACCTATTAAAGACCCGATAATAACTCTGTTTTCTGGCAAATCTCTATAAAATATCCAATGATTCACAACATTAAATATTATACTCATTGTAAAAATTACTGAGATAAGGCCACTTTCTACATAGTTAGTAGCTTTATATATGGCATAAAAATTAAAACAAAAAAGAAATGCTCCTTGTAGTAAACAGAAAAAATGATCATTTCTTGTAAGGGGTTTAAGTTTTTTTGCAATAAATAAAAAACCTATCAACAAAACACTTGCTATTATAAAACGATATAAAATAGAGTTCTCAACTGGAACATCACCCAGCTGGAATTTTATAGCAATCCAGGTAGTACCCCAAATCATTACTACCGTTAAATAAAGCAATAAATTCATACATCTTTCCTTAAAGAATATTGAAAAAACCTAACACTAAAAGAAGAGTTAAATTAAAGTATGGTTCTTTAGTACTGTTTGTACTTCTTGTTGACCTGCTACTTAGAAGTAGCTTTAATTAATTCGCATATTATAATGTTATAAATCCATTAAATCTTGCCAATTATTATTTAAATATTCATAAAATCCAGCCCCAATTGCTTCGTTTGAATATATTTTTCGAAAGTCTTTTAATGCTTCTTCAAATGAATTATTGCTTATTAAATATTTTTTAGCTAAATAAAATAATGCCAAAGAGGAGCTTCTTGATTGCCCAAAATAACAGTGAATAAATATTTTTTTATTTTGTTTAAAATGTTGATCTATAAATTCAAAAGTACTCTTAAAAATAGAATTAGTAGTTTTTGAATTAATCGATCTTACATCAGCTAGGTTTAGATATATATCAGTTTGGCTGTTAGAAATTAAATAACCAAGAGTATTTAAATTTAATTTTTTCTTATAATCAATCCCCTTATGATGACAATCAGTCCTACAAGCATGCACTATAGCAAAATCTTCTAAATCATCATTTTGACAACTTTGTATATCTCCAACGAATATATTTTTATAAACTTCTTGTTTCATATCTTGATTATTTAACAAATCATTATAATCAAATTTGTATTTTATCTGTAAACAAGTAGGTTAAATTTTTAATCTTGTTTGCTAACTACGGTAGGTTATATTACTTTTCAAACATTTTTTGCTATCTGAACAATACTTTCTTTGAATTCTTTAATTCTTTCGGGATGTCTAGGCCCTCTTTTGGTTCCAGACTCAGGACGAAGCATGATATAAGAGTAATGGTGAATTTTTAAGTGTTTTGGCGAAACTAATCCATTTTTTAGCATATAACGAAAAATTTTATCTGCTTGACCACCAAGTATGACAATCAATTTTGGAGAGCCAATTTCAATTTGTTTTTGGAGAACTGGTAGCCACATTACAGCTTGTTTTTTATAGTAAGAAGAGTCTGATTTCTTCTTGTTTCTTTCGTTAACAATCTCTGGTTCTTTAACTACATTAGAAATGTAACATTTCCAGCCTTCATTATTCTCAGGATTTCCTGATTTTAAATCTGCTTCAGTGATAGCTTCTCTCAGGAGCTTATCTCCTGCACTTGCATTCCACTGTAGATTTTCATTCAAGGTCTCTTTTTTTGATTGTTTATCTACTTGACTCAAGCTTGGATTTTCCCCAAGAAACCATATAGGTGATGAGATTTCTCCAATATAGCCTGTAAGCCAAGAAAAATCTTTAAACCAATCATAGAGGCCATTCTCGGAAATTATTTCTTTTTGCAGGTTAACGACATCATTCATATTTACTTATGTTTAAAGCATGTTTATTTAAGTGTCAGCTACTTTTCTTGTTAGAAATGATTGCCAAAATTTACTAAATATTTGTTATTTTCTTTTTGATGGAAACACCATTGGTACTTTAAATTTAATACGAGACTGAGAACCAGCTGTAGATGATGACTCACCACCAGTACCTAGACCAATAGACATTACAGAAATATTAATTCCTGCTTTTTTGGAATTTCCTTCTTTAACAGTAATCGCAACATCAAATTCTACTATTTCGACTACACGATCTGTATTTTCGTTTTGATTATTTGTTCTAGCATAATATTTAAAGTTTTTGTTAGGCACAGTTATAGAAGCTGGATTAACTTCAGCATCAGTATTTGAAAGTGTTTCACTTGCCTCCATTATGCCTTCAGCTATCTGGGATAGAGAATTTTTAATAAAATCTTTTAAATCCATAACTATTTTTAAAGAATATAACGCTAGATACAGCCGTTAAGTTTGCTGTGTTAGAAGACTTAAGGATGCTTATTGATAATCTTGTTATATTCATTTTATGCCTTCTTTTTCAAGTCGGTTTATAAGGCGTTGATAAATGATTGGGCCAAGGGATTGAGCCTGTTTTTGGCTTTCTATCATTCCTTCTTGAGTCATCTTAGGTGCAAGAGTTGCAAGTTTACTACCAGTAGGAGTCTTATAGAATGCGACTATTTTCTTCAATTCAGCCAATGTGAAATACTTGTGGTATATTTTGTAAGATATCTCATTCATAAAACCGCTAACAATAAATTCATCATGTATAATTTTTTCAAATTCGTCCTCAATAATAGCAATAATCTTTGGATCCAAATTTTGTTCCTTAGACATGGAGGATATTATTGTATTACCCAAGTCTGTGGCTATAATTTCCCCGATTTTAATTGCGTTAGTTATTTCTAACATTTCATCGATAATACGTTTCTTCTCTGTTGTAAGTTTTTCTGCAAATAGTAACTGTGAAAAAACAAATAGCATTACAATTAATATATATTTTTTCATTGCTGTTCCTTTAAAAATATTGAGTTTTCAATTCTATCATATTAAAATTTATTTTTTTACTCTAATTTTTTTCTTATAAAAACTATATATTCCATTTAATATTTGATTATTTTCTGGCTTTATTTTCTATAATTACTGATACGACAAAAAATATTTGGATAGAGCGGTGAAAAAAATTTATGTGAACGGATATATAGTTATATTTTTGGCTTAAATTAGTTTACTCTTTAATCCTAATTATTCTTTATCAGCAAGTTGTAACCAGGTTTCGATGATTGAATCGTGGTTAAGTGAAATGCTTTGAATTTTTTTGTTAAGTAACCATTTTGCAAAATCAGGATAATCCGAAGGGC
>CAKMYR010000035.1 GCA_929200175.1 uncultured Gammaproteobacteria bacterium | reverse complement strand
CTTATAAATAATACAATATGTCCTTTAATAGGCAGAGTTTCAATGGATTTAATCTGTGTTAATATCGGTAATACAAAAGCTAAAGTTGGTGATTACGCTATACTTTGGGGGGATGAAAAATTAAGAATTGAAACCGTTGCTAAATTTAGCGATACTATTGCTTATCAATTAGTAACATCTATTAGCTCTCGTGTTAAATTTATTAAAGCAGCATAAATGAATAGCTTTATCCAAATAAGTGATTGTCATATTGATGATAATCCTATAGTAATGGGGGTAAACTCTCAAAGTAACTTTAAAAAAATAGTATCAAAAATATTAAAAAAACAATTTAAAGCTTTATTAATTAGTGGTGATTTAACTCATTTGGGCAGCTCTAATTCTTATCAAATATTAAAAGAAATGTTAGAACCTATTAAAGCTAAAATTTTAGTAATTACTGGTAATCATGATAATAAAATCAATCTTAAAAAAAATTTTAAAGAAAACTTACTAACTAAATTTAAACTTGATTGTTGGGAAATAATCACAATAAATTCAGTTTTAAAAAATGAAACTGCAGGTTTTTTAACAGAAAAAGAATTAAAAAAATTAGATAATGCACTTTTACAAACAAAAGCTAAATACATAATAATAGCCTTACATCATCCAATCGTTAGCATGGAATCTAATTGGAATGATGAATTATCACTAAAAAACCCTAAAGAATTATTTGCTATAATAGATAAATATCCTAAAGTAAAGGCGATACTATGGGGACATGCTCATCAAGCAAAAGAGTTCAGACATAATGATATAAAGCTAATATCATGCCCTTCTACTGCATTACAATTTAATGAAGAAAAAAGAATCGGGTTTAACCATTATTTTCTAGGAAAAAATGGAGAATTAACATATAAAACCTGTTGGATAAATAATCACCTCTAATTAAAAAAATATATCATAAATCAGCTTTTAAATAGACAAGTTATCAATATAACCTAACTAAGGTATTAAATAAATATTGTGTTAAAATACATTTAATTTTAAATTTATAAGGAATAAAAATGTCTTTTTTAAGTGCTGGAATCGGTGCAGGACTTGGGTTTATAGTAGGAGGTCCTATTGGCGCAGCTTTAGGTTTATTCATAGGAAGCTCAATGGGAAGTAAAAATAAAAAAAGAATAGGTTTAGATCAAAAAAATAAAACTTTATTCTTTGTTTCTCTTTTTTCCATGTTAGCAAAAATGGCAAAAGCAGATGGCGTAGTTTCTAAACAAGAAATTGCCGCTGTTAATTCATTTATAGCTATGATTAGACTAGATGAAGAGGATAAAAAAACTGCAATTGATATTTTTAGAAATGCCAAATCAGATCAATATTCAATTTATGAATATGCTGACCAATATAGAACTATTGCTAATGAAGAAATGCGAGAAATGATATATTCTGCTCTGTGGCAAGTAGCACATTCTGATGGCGAAATACATAAAAATGAGGATTATATTCTAAGAAATATATATGTAAATTTAGGTTTAAGAGCTAGTATTTATAATGAATATAGCCAAAGAGTTCAAGGCAATGAAGCAACAAATACAGATCATTATAAAATAATTGAATGTAGTAGTGATAGTTCTGATGACGAGGTTAAAAAAGCTTATAGGAAAGCGATTGCTAAATATCATCCTGATAAAATACAATCTAAAGGACTGCCTAAAGAATTTATTAAACTTGCTAATGAAAAATCAAAAAAAATTAATCAAGCATATAATGCTATTAAAAAACAAAGAGGAATGACATAAATTTAGAACTAATAGGAATAATAATTGTTTTATTAGTTACTGTATAGCATATCTATATATTATATTTAGAAATGTTTTTATGGACTAGCAATTTAGACATGAAAACTTTTGGCACTACTCCTGAAGAGGCTAAAATCTCAAAGCCATTAGCTGCTAATCAAGGACTTTATAATGGATTTTTAGCTATAGGATTAATTTTAGGATTAGTTCATCCTGTAGTTAAATTTGGAATGCAAATTCAAGCTTTTTTTCTATTATGTATAATAATAGCAGCTATTTATGCAGGACTAATGGTAAAATTTTCAATTGTAATTGTTCAAGGTCTGCCTGCACTAATTGCGCTTATATTTTTGTTAATAAGATGGTAACTTTATTTAAAAACATAAAATGATAATATATAAAGATTTTTTAAAAATTTTAGCTGAAAATCAGCAACATTTAGTTAATTTTTATTTACCAAATAACTTTAAAATACCAAAAGAATTTCATATAACAGATATTGGTAGCGTACTTCGTAGTTTTATTGACTGTGGAGGAGTTATTAGAAATGAATCATACTTGCAGATTCAACTATGGGTAGGAAAAGATTCAAACCATAGGATAAAAGCTGAAATAGTTGAAAAAATAATTAAAAAAGCTAAGCCTGTTTTAGATAAATTACCCAATCTAGCAAACTCAAATATTTTTATTGAATACAAAGACAACATAGTATCACAATATCAAATTGACAGCTATAAAATTACAGATAAATCTATTGATTTTTACTTAAAACATATAGATACACAATGTTTAGCAGCAATTAGATACCAAAATAAATCAGATAAAAAATGCTGTGTTAATGAAAGCTGTTGCTAATACTTAATAAAATATATATTTTTATTTCATAATTTTTGATGATTTTTTCTAGTTTAGAGTTATTAGCTATAGCTTTAATATTTGTTTGGACTGGTTTTGTGCGTACAGCCATTGGGTTTGGAGGGGCAGTATTTGGATTACCACTACTGCTTTTAATTAAAGATTCTCCAGTTTATTGGCTTCCTATCATTGGCGTTCATTTGTTAATTTTTACTACAATAAGCCTAAGAAAATCATTAAAAGATGTTGATTGGAATTACCTTATAAAATCTTTATTTTGGATTATTCCTAGTACTTTAATTGGGATATTTGGACTTATATCTCTACCAGATAAAATAATTATTACTCTCATTTATATAATAATACTTTTTTATGCAATTATTTGGATATTTGACAAAAAAATTACATCAAATAAATTATGGCTAGATAGATCTTTATTGCTTATAGGAGGTTATATTGCTGGCACATCATTAACAGGAGCTCCATTTATAGTATCAGTTTATATTAATCATGTAAAAAGATTGCAATTAAGAAATACCTTATTTGTTTTATGGTTTATTTTAGTAAGTATGAAAATGACAACATTTGTCTTATTAGAAGTAAAAATTGATTGGATTCTTATTTTATTACTTATACCTGTTGTTGCAATTGGACATTTTTTAGGACTTAAACTTCATAAAATTATTATTAGTAATGATCAAATATTTAAAAAATGCATTGGGGTATCAATATTATTAATTAGCTTAATTGGATTATTTAAAGTATTTTTATAAATTAATCTAAATTTTATTAAGCTTTCTTTCTAATAAGCTCAATGAATAAAATATTACATAACTAATTAACATATAAAATAAAGCTGCGAATAAAAATGCCTCAAAAGGAATAAAAAAACGAGAGTTTATTATTCTTGCAACTTGAGTCAATTCAACGACAGTAATAGTGCTTGCTAAAGCTGTTGCTTGCATTAAAAATACTGATTCATTAGCATAAAAAGGAATAATACGACGAATAACGCCAGGTAATATAATATGTAATAATCCGCTAAAAAAACTAAAACCAAATGCTTGTACCGCTTCAATTTGCGTTTTTGGAGTAGCTTTAATACCTCCATAAATAATTTCTGTTGTATATGAAGCAGTATTAAGAGTCAAGGCTAGCATTACACAAAACACAGCATTTTCTAAAGCTAGCCATAAAAAACTATCTTTTACAAACTGAAACTGAGCTAAACCATAATAAATTAAATAAATTTGCAGCAAACAAGGAGTGCCACGAAAATAAAACACAATAGTATTAATAATTTTAATAGTAATTTTATGTTTATTTTGATATTTAATAATTGCAAATATTAAAGCTATAAATAAACCTATTAATAAAGATGTTACAGTCAATAAAAGAGTCATTAACATGCCTGACAAATAAAAATCAAAATTTTCAAAAATAACCTTAAAGTCAAAAATCATACTTGATGTGACATGTTGTAGTGATCTTCAATTTTTCTAATACTTTTTATTGATAGCCAAGTAATAAGTAAATATGCTAAAGACACTAAGAAATAAAAAATAAAAGGTTGATGCGTTGAGCGACTAGCTAAATTTGAAACAAAAATCATATCATGCAACCCAATTATTGACAAAATAGCAGTAGATTTAATTAATACTAACCAGTTATTAGTAAAACTAGGAAGTGCATGCAATAACATTTGTGGTATAAGAATGCGAAATTTTACTTGTGTTTTGGTCATTCCAAAAGCATAAGCTGTTTCTAATTGTTGCTTATCTAATGCCAGTATAGATGCCCTAAATGTTTCGGCCATAAAAGCACCAAAAATAAAAGATAGCGTAAAAACACCGGCATAAAAAGCATCAATATCGAAATAATCCAAGCCAAGATATAAGGTGATGTTATTAACTATGATTTGTCCACCATAAAAAATTAAAAACATCATTACTAAATCAGGAACTCCTCTTACCATAACGGTATAAGAAGTAGCTATAAATCTAATAATCTTAACCTTAGATAATTTAGCAATAGCAACTAAAAAACCAATAATGCTAGCAAATAATAACGAAAGCAAAGCAACATTCAAACTTACAATAAGACCACTACCTAAAGCAGGCAAATATTCAATTATTGACGACAATATTCTTTTTTAATTAACTAAATTTAATTTAATTAACTATTTAGTCTCCGTATATATCGTATGTGAAATATTTAGATTGTAACTTGTCATAAACTCCATTATTTCTGATATTTTTAATAGCATCATTAAATCTATCTTTAAGTTTTGACTCTCCTTTTCTTAATGCTATACCTATACCGCTACCAAACCATTTAGAGTCACTATAGCTAGGTCCTACAAATTCTAATTTATTATTTCGCTTAATTAATTCATCTCCTGGACCAATCTCTGAAAACACTAAATCTAAACGACCTATTAATAAATCTTGATTAGCATCATTTTGGGTAACATAGCGTTTAATTTTTACAATATTGCCCCAATTATCAGTTAAAAATTTGTCCATAATGGTTTCTTGTTGTACGCCAACAGTTAAACCTTTCATTAGACTATTTAATATTCTAATATCTGAATTTTTATTTTTAATAAATTTAGCAGGAGAAGAATAATATTTATTAGTAAATGCTACTTTCTTTTTGCGTTCTTCAGTAATTGTCATAGATGCAATAATAGCGTCATATTTTCTAGCTAATAAAGCAGGTATCATTCCATCCCAATCTTGAATAACAAATTTACATTTTGCTCCCATTTCGTCACATAATGCATTAGCTATATCAATATCAAATCCAACTACAGAACCATCTGGCTGTGTTTGACTAAATGGAGGGTAAGCGCCTTCAACGCCAATTCTTAGTTTATCGGAAAAAGCATAACTTGAAAGCATCATTAAAATTATTACTATTGTTTTTTTCATATTAAATCCTTAAATAAAATTATTAATAAGATTCAATAATACATTAAAAACTAGATAATAACAAAAAAACTCTAAAACTAATTATGAACTTAATTGTTTAATAAACTTATTAAATACTTTAGAGTTATGATTATTACTGAACATTTTGCTGGTTTCACAAAAACTATCAATTTTGCCTTCATGTAAAAACATAGTTTTATTAGAAATATTTTCTGCAAAAGAAATTTCATGAGTAACAACAACCATAGTGGTTTTTTCTTTTGCCAATTTACTCATTATATTTAATACTTCTTGCACTAATTCTGGATCTAAAGCTGAAGTTGGCTCATCAAATAAAATAATTTTTGGATCTATTGCTAATGCTCTTGCTATTGCTACTCTTTGTTTTTGCCCTCCTGATATTTGGCTTGGAAATTTCTCGTCATAACCTGTAAGGCCAACTTTATCTAAACAATTGTGTGCTTTTTCTATTGCTTTATTTTTATCTATTTTTAAAACCCTAACAAGTGGTTCGGTTATATTTTGTAAAACATTCATATGTGTCCACAAATTAAAGTGCTGAAACACCATAGATATATTTTTTCTTAATTCAATTAATTTTTTTTCATCAACGGTCTTTAAATTATGTTTTGTAATAAATTCAATCTTTTCATTATTTATAATTAAATCTCCTGAATCTGGTATTTCTAATAGATTCAAACAACGCAACAAAGTACTTTTACCAGATCCACTAGCGCCAAGAATAGCAACAATATCACCGATATTAATATCAAATGATATGCCTTTTAAAACTTCACCAGTATCAACAAAGCTTTTTTTAATATTTTTTGCAACAATTAATGGTTTAGTCATACCATAGAGAAAAATAAAAAATAATTATTGATTTAATTTTAGCATTACGTTTTTCAATTGATTGTCTAATTCTTCATTAGATATTTTATTTAATTCTAAATTAAAATTATCATGAAAACTTGGTAAAGAAAAACTTCCCTTTACAATACCATCAAAATAAGGTATTGAATTTACTGCATTAGTTAATACATTATTTCCGCCACCTTGACCAATTGAAGTTGACAATAAAATCATAGGTTTATTTTGGTAAACTTTATTCTGAATACGAGAACACCAATCAAACAAATTTTTATAAACTGCCGAATACGAGCCATTATGTTCTGCAAAAGAGACTATGATTGCATCAGAATCAGCTATTTTATCTAGAAATCTTTTAGCAGCATCAGGTTGATTTATCTCTATTTCTTTATCTTCGCTAAACATAGGTAATTCATAATCATTTAAATCTAAAATCTGTGTTGATGTTTTTTCTAATAAAGTGGTTGCGTATGTCACTAATATTTTATTAATTGATTTACTGCTGCTACTTGCAGCAAAAGCTAATATTTTCATAATTTAACTATACCTTTTAAAATTTTAATGCCTTATTATAGTGGTTTTATAAACTTAAAATAAATTACATTTTATCTATTTAAATAATAGATTATTCCAACTAAAGGAAATAAAACCAACTGGTGTGTTATATAAAATATCATAGAATGGCTTCCTAAATATTGAATAATACTAAATCTAGTAATAAATATTTTTTTATATATTGGATGATATCCTATAAAAATACCTATTAATACTAATGCAAGCCATGGTAATAGTGGATAAAAATCTAGTGAGTTTTTAGGTAAAAAATCAAAGTACAGCCAAGAAAAATTAATTATCTGAAAAAAATTAAAGACAAATATTAAAAACGCTGTAAATAATGCTAATCTAGGGTAATCAATAAAAAAGAAAGAAATAAAAGAAGCTACCAAAATTAAATGCAAAATACCAAAAAAAATCCACTGTTGAGGAAAGGCAAAATAAGTTATCAATGAAATTGCTAAAGCTACTAAGGCAATTTTCATTAAACGGATAGCGAACATTTTAAGAGTAACTTTTTTATACCTAATAACTAAAGTAATTCCAACTGAAATTAAAAATAATGAGACAATTATATAACGCCAAAGTATATATATTGTATCTTTAAATAAAGCTATGTCAGTGAAACCAAAATAATTTAAATCATAAATAAAATGAAAAAAAATCATCATTAGAATTGCAAATCCCCTCATTTCATCTAACGCTAAGTCTCTCATAATAATAAATTAAATTAATTTTGTTATATTCTTTTAAATTTTATTCATCATAATACTCTATTGATTATAATGCCAATAGATTAATTTAAATAGACTGACTACTTTGGTAAAATAAATTTTATGAATGAAAAAATACAAGCTATCCGTGGAATGAAAGACTTAATGCCAAATGAGTCTTCAAATTGGCTAGCACTAGAAAACATAATATCAGATCTTTTTATTTCATATGGATTCAAAAAAATTAACACTCCTATAGTGGAAAAAACTGATACTTTTTGTCGTGCAATTGGAGAACAAACTGATATTGTATCAAAAGAAATGTATTCATGGCAAACCAACAATAAAAGTTTAAGCTTAAGGCCAGAAGGTACTGCTGGATGCGTAAGGGCTATGATTGAACATAATTTGCTAAGAGAAGGAATACAAAAAGTATTTTATCAAGGAGCTATGTTTAGGCATGAGCGTCCACAAAAAGGCCGTTATCGTCAATTTCATCAAATGGGCGTTGAGGTTTTTAATATTGAAAATGCTAAAATTGATGCTGAATTAATCATAATGACACAAGCATTATGGAAAAAATTAGGATTAAAAAATATTCATTTAGAAATTAATACTTTAGGCTCATCACAAACTAGACTTAAGTACAAAACTATATTAACTGATTATTTTGAAAAAAATAAAAATAAACTTGATGAAGACAGTTTAAAAAGATTAAAAACAAATCCTTTGCGCATTCTTGATAGTAAAAATAAAGATATGCAAGAATTAATAAGTAATACTCCTAAACTTATTGATTATTTAGATGATGAATCAAAACAACATTTCTCTTCTCTTAAAGAGTTTTTAAATCATTTAAATATTGAATATAAAATTAACCCTAACTTAGTAAGAGGATTAGATTATTACAATAAAACAGTGTTTGAATGGTGTGCAGATAATCTAGGATCACAAAATGCAATTTGCGCAGGTGGCCGTTATGATAACTTAGTTGAAAAAATGGGGGGTAAATCTACTTTTGCTGTTGGGTTTGCAATTGGATTAGAACGCTTAATATTATTGTTAAAAGAACAAAATATTGACGTATATAAAAAACCTTTATCAATATACTTTATTTCATTTGGTAACAATTCACAATTAATATCAGTTAAAATCTGTGAACAATTTCGTTTAGCATTAAAAAACATAATACTTTATAATGATTCAACTACTAGTAATTTTAAATCTCAATTAAAAAAAGCTGACAAAATGGATTTTGATTATGCTTTAATTATGGGCGAAGAAGAAATAAATAACAATAATATTATTATTAAACCTTTAAAAAAACAAAATAAACAACAAACACTGAATTTAGAAAAAGCAATAAATTATTTTATAAATCTATAAAAACAAACATTATGAAAAATTTTCTATCAAACAATTTAACAGAAGAAGAATTAGTTGAACAAATTAAACAATGGATTCGCTCCAAAGGAATATTTATTATTATTGGCATAATTTTGGTGCTTTCTGGGGTTTGGGGTTTTAATTATTATAAAAGTTATCAAGTTAAATTAGCTAAAGAAGCTAGAGTATTATATTTATCTATAGTTGAAAATCCAGATGAAAAAATTTTAAATAATTTAAGAGCTAATTATTCAAATAGTGGTTATGTAAGTCAAGCTGAAATGGTTATGGCCAAAAATGCTGTTGAGAATAAAGATTATGAAAATGCCTTGAATTATTTACTTCCAATAACAAAAAATGATGAGCTTATAATCGCTAATATCGCTAGACTAAGAGCAGCTAATATTTATTTTCAAACAGACAATCTTGACCAAGCTCTATCAATAATTAATCAGGCGGACAAAGGCTATTTATCTGCTCTATTTAACAACCTTAAGGGTGATATTTATTTAGCACAAAACAAACTTATTTTAGCCAAAGAGCAATACAGATTAGCCCTAGAATCTTTATTAGATAATTCCGAATTAAAATCATTAATTACAATCAAATTAAACGACATTAATTAATGGATTATGAGTTTAACTATAGCATTAGTTGGAAAACCTAATGTAGGTAAATCTACTCTTTTTAATTTATTAACTAAATCTCGCCAAGCTCTAGTATCTAATTTCAAAGGGCTAACTAGAGATCGTCAATATGCAAGTATCAATAAAATATATTGTGATAATTTATTTAAAATTATTGACACTGGCGGAATAAATAATGAAAAAAATAATATTAACACACAAATAGAAAAACATACTTTTATTGCTATTGATGAATCAGATATTATTTATTTTATGGTTGATGCCAAAGATGGGCTAAATTCAATAGATATAAATATTGCGCATAAATTACAAAAACTAACAAAAAAAATTATATTAGTATGTAATAAAGCAGAAAAAATAAAAACAGAATTAGTAACAGATTTCTATGAATTAGGCTTTGGTAGTCCTGTTTTAATTTCAGCCGAACACAATAAAGGGATTGAAAATTTAATTAAAAAAACAATATCACTATCGAATACTATATCCAATAATAAAACTAATATTCTTCCACAATATGAATCTTTGACCCAAGATGACATTGATAAAGAAAAATCACAAAATATTGCTATATCAATAATTGGAAGACCAAATGTTGGAAAATCAACTTTAGTTAATCACATTTTAGGCAAAGAGCGTGTTTTAGCAAATAATTTACCGGGAACAACTAGAGATAGTATTTATATTGATTTTATCAAGGGAAAACAAAAATATACACTAATTGATACTGCTGGTATTAGAAGAAAACGAAGTACAAAAGATAAAATTGAAAAATTTTCAATAATTAAAGCTATTGAAGCAGTAGATAAATCTCATGTCTCAATTTTAGTATTAGATGCCCAAGAAGCTATTACTGAACAAGATTCTAAATTGCTTGGAATGATTCATGATAAACACAGAGCATTAATTATTGCTGTGAATAAATGGGATAATTTAAATAATTACCAAAAATCTGAAATAAAACGAAAAATTGAAGTTAAATTTCCATTTATTAAGTACGCTAGTATAAATTACATATCAGCATTACATGGTTATGGAATTGAAAAATTATTTATTCAAATTAAAAAATCATTTAAAAGCGCTAGTAAAAGACATACAACATCTACACTAAATAAAATTATGGTAAAAATCAACCAAACACATCAATCACAAAAAGTTGAAGGCAGAACACCAAAAATTAAGTATGTTCATCAATCTGCAGTGCTTCCACCAACATTTATTTTTTATGGTAATCATTTGAAAAATGTTCCTAACTCTTACGAAAGATATTTAAAAAATACATTTATAAATGAATTAAAATTAGCTAATACAACAATCAAAATACAATATAAAAATACTGATAACCCGTTCAAAGATAAAAAAAATAAGCTAAATGCTAAACAAATCTCTAAAAGAAAACGATTAGTTAAATTTACTAAAAAAAATCGTAATTAATGGCGTTTTATAAAAATTAAATTTTTCTGTTAGCTTTTGCCGCTTCAATAAAACTTTTAAATAAAGGATGGCCATAGCGAGGATTTGAAGTAAATT
>CAKMYR010000034.1 GCA_929200175.1 uncultured Gammaproteobacteria bacterium | reverse complement strand
ATACACAGCATCGCCAAATAAAAAACCTCTATCCATAACAGAAATACAAGCTTTATTTTTTTCAATGAAAAGACCGTTTAAAAAAACCATCAAAATAACTTTTTAATATCATAGATCAGGCGTGATAAAAGCCCAGCTTGTTCCACATCCTCAATAGCTACTAATGGTAATTTTTCTAATATTTTTCCTTCAAATTTAATAATTAAATTACCAATTTCATCTCCTTTTTTAATAGGAGCTGTAAGATCTGAGTTTAATATTATTGATTGCTCGGAAAGTTTAAATTGTCCTCTAGGAATAGTTATATAATCAGAATTTAAAACTCCTATTTTTACTGTATCTTTTTTGGCTTTAATAATTGGAACTTCTTTATTGAAGTCTTTAATTTTAATAGTTTCAAAAAAACGAAAACCATAATCTAAAATCTTTTGAGCTTGTAAAAAACGAGAATTAGCATCAGGAGCACCTAAAATTACTGAAATTAAACGCATATCTAAACGATTAGCACTTACTACTAAATTATATCTTGCTTTTTTAGTAAAGCCAGTTTTTAAACCATCTATAGTTTTATCTCTCCATAATAATTTATTTCTATTAGGCTGTTTAATATTTTGGTAAGTAAATTCTTTTATGCTATACCATTTATAAAATTCAGGAAATTCTTTAATTGTTGCTAACGCTAATTTTGCCATATCAGCAGCTGTAGTATATTGATTGTTATAGTCAAGACCTGATGAATTTTCAAATTTGGTATTTGTCATGTTTAGTTTTAATGCATATTCATTCATATAAGCAACAAATGTACCTTCAGTTCCAGCAATATGCTCTGCCAAAGCAACTGAAGCATCATTGCCAGATTGAATAATCACGCCTTTTAATAAAGTTTCTAGCTTGACTGTCTTTCCAACTTCTACAAAGCTTTTTGAGCCTCGTGTTTTCCATGCTTTTTCACTAATTTTGACCTCATCTTCTAAACTAATTCTGCCATCTTTTATCATTTGAAAAACAACATAAGCTGTCATAAGTTTGGCTAAGCTAGCTGGAGAATGTATTTTATTTTCATTATTTCCTGCGATAACTTTGCCAGAATTATAATCCATTAAAACATATGAATTTGCGTTAATTACAGGCTGTTTAGGGGTAATAAAAATTGCAGAATTAACATTGGTAATGTAAATACTAGCAATAAAAAAAAGAGTTAATGTCTTTGTAAAAAAATTATTTAATAGCATAATTATTTAGTTTTATTAATAAATTGTTGTTTTATCTTTTCTGATAATTGATAAACTACCATAGCATATCTATTATCGTGATTATAACGAGTTAGTACATAAAAATTCCAAAAACTTAACCAAGTTTCATAAGTATTTCTATTATTTAGTTTAATAAATGAAAGTTTAGTTTTATCTTCAATATTTTTATTAATATTAAATCCTTTATTGCGCCAATATTTAGCTGGCTTTTTAGGTTTATTGGTAGATTTTTTAGCATATTTTAACTGCTCAATTGTAAGCGAAATAGGTTCTGCTATTTTGCCGTTATCAAGCCAATTATGTTTGTCTAAATAGTTAGCAATCGAGCCGATGGCATCAACTGGATTTGAAAATAAATCGATTTTATTATCCATATTCAAATCAACTGCATAATAACGATATGAACTAGAAATAAATTGAGGATAGCCCATAGCTCCAGCATGTGAGCCTTTGACGCTTAATGGCGGTATATTATTCTCACGACTCATAAGTAAAAATTCTTCTAATTCTTTTTTATAAAAATTTCTTCGACGATAATTACCAAAGGCAAATTTAGATAATGTTTGTAAAGTAGGGTGGTCGCCTTTTTTATCTCCGTAATCAGTTTCTACTCCAAGAATTGCTACAATAATTGGAATTGGTATATTGTATTCTTTTTCAGCATATTTTAATACATTAGCATTATTATGCCAAAATTTAACTCCATTTTTAATACGTTTATCGGTAATAAATAAAGATCTATAAGTTTTCCAAGATATTGATTTTGATTTTTTAGTTTTTTTGCCTTTATTTTTTTTGCTTACGATAGTTAAATTTATTTTAGAAAAAATTGACATTAATTTATCTCTATCGAAATTATGCTTTTTTACCATCTTATCGATAAAATCTAATGTTGCTTTAGACTCTGTAGCTGGTATTTTGTTAGCTAATATTGAAGTGGAAAATAATAAAATAAAAAGTAAGTATAGTAGTTTTAGCATATTCATTTAATGATTAATGTTTATATAAATTATTTGTATGATTTTTAATTGACATCAAAATACCAAAACCAGACATAAGAGTAAGTAATGAAGAGCCACCATAACTAATAAGCGGCAAAGGTATTCCAACTACAGGCAATAATCCAGTAACCATACCAATATTAACAACAATATAAGTAAAGAAAATAAAAGTCAAACTAGCGCCTAATAATTTAGAAAAAGTGTCTTCTGATTGATTAAAAATACTAAAACATCGATATAATATTAAAAAATAAAAAAACAATAGAAAAAGTACTCCTAAAAACCCTAATTCTTCAGCAATAACTGCAAAAATAAAATCAGTAGTATGTTCTGGTAAAAAATTAAGTCTAGATTGAGAGCCTTGCTCAATGCCTTTGCCTAATAAGCCACCAGAGCCAATTGCAATTTTAGATTGTAAAATATGATAGCTAGCGCCAAGTGGGTCTGCGTTTGGATTTATAAGAGTTAAAATACGTTTTTTTTGATAACCAATTAATAAATAATTCCAAACAATATAAGCACAAGAGCTCATTAAAGATATTATAATTCCGAAATTAAGCCAATTATTTCTAACTATTTGAATTTTAGCACCAGAAAAAAACAATACAAATATTCCGCTTGCACTAATTAATATAGATGTACCTAAGTCAGGCTGAATAGCTATTAAAAAAACTATAATAAAAATTGAAACAATTGATATTAATATAGGCAATATTCTTGGCGGAAGAGTTTTTTCGCTAAGTATTGAAGATATCGCAATTGGTGTTATTATTTTCATTAATTCTGAAGGCTGAAAACGTATAAAACCTAAATTTAACCAACGTTTAGCACCTCCGCTACTATAACCAAAAAATAATACTAACATTAATAATAAAATCCCAAATAACATTAAATAAAGAGCGTATCTTTTTAATTTATAAGGAGGTATTTGTGCAATAATTAGCATAACGACAATCGCTATTAAAAAATGAATTAATTGCTTATAAAATATAAGTGTGGAATTGCCAGAGTTACTATAAAGTATAAATAAACCGAAACTTCCTAAAGTTATTAATAATAAAAATAATTTAATATCTATTTTAAAATAATACCAATAATTACCAATTTTATTACTTAAATTATCAATCATAATAATAATAATCCAACCAATCTACTATCTGATAATAATAAATTAAAACTATAACAAGCAGATTTATTATTCATGCTTTCTATATTAATTCCAATTTTTTTGATTTTTAATAGTTGTTTTGGGTTTAAAAATTTAGTTTTATCTCCTGTGCCAACTATCAACAAATCAATATTGTCATGATTAGCTAAAGGAAAAATAAATTCTTTATTTAATTTATCTAAACTATCAATTTCAATTTCTTTGCAATAATTAGAAGATATAAAGACTGGCGTTGTTAAAATTTTTTGTTGTAATTTAACTTTATTTTTATCTAAATAAATTATGCTATTTTTACTATTTTCTTGTTGATTAAATTGTAGTCTTGAGTTTTGCATAACTTATTAGATTTAAATACCTATTAATTTTACTGGTTTTAATTAAAATAATTTTAAAAAATATTAAGTATTATAAATTTGTAACAGTATTTAAGTAAAATTGTAATTATGAAATCAAGATTTGCTCCATCACCAACTGGAGATTTGCACATTGGCAGCATTAGAACAGCTTTATTTGCTTGGGCTTGGGCTAAAAAACATCAAGGAAAATTTGTATTAAGAATTGAAGATACCGATATTGAGCGTTCAACTAAATCATCTATAAATAATATTTTAGAATCTATGGACTGGCTTGGGCTTGAATATGAAGAAGGACCATTTTATCAAACTAATAATTTTGATAGGTATAAAGAAATTATCAAACAATTACTAAATAATGATAAAGCTTATTATTGCCAATGCAGTAAAGAGCGTTTACAAAAACTGCGTGAAGATGCCCTTAAAAAAGGAGATAAAGCAAAATATGATGGTCATTGTAAAAATAAAAATTTAACAACTGGCGTTGTTCGCTTTAAAAATCCAACTCAAGGCTTAGTTGTTTTTAATGATGAAATAAAAGGAGAAATTATAATTAACAATAAAGAATTAGATGATTTAATTATTGCTCGTTATGACTCTACTCCAACTTATAATTTAACTGTAGTAATAGACGATCATGATATGGGAATTGACTATGTTATCCGCGGAGATGACCATATTAACAATACTCCAAGACAGATTAATTTATACAAAGCACTTAATTGGGATTTACCAAAATTTGCACATTTGCCGATGATTCTTGGAAGTGACGGCAAAAGATTATCTAAACGCCATGCAGTTGTTGGAATAATGAATTATAAACAACAAGGCTTTTTACCTGAAGCTTTATTGAATTATTTAGCTAGATTAGGATGGTCTTATGGAGATAAAGAATTATTTTCAATTAATGAGTTAATTGAATTATTCACTTTAAAAAATATTAATAAATCTCCAGCAATTTTTGATTCAACTAAACTTTTATGGATAAATCAAGAGCATATTAAAAACTCTAGCATTAAAAACATAAACAAGCATTTAGCATGGCATTTACAACAAAAAAATATTATTATCAATGATGGTCCAGATATAAATAAAGTTATTCAACATTTGCAACAAAGAAGCAAAACTTTAGTAGAAATGGCAGAGCAAAGCAAAATGTTTTACCAGGATTTTGACAAGTTTGAAGAAAACCTTGCAAACAAACATTTTAAAGACAAAAAAATGCTGCAATTATTATTATCTAAACTAGAAAAATTAAATATTTGGGAAGCTGACAATATAAAAATTATTATTCAAGATGTTTGTAGCGAGCTTGATATTGGATTTGGCAAGGTTGGTCAGCCTTTTCGTTTAGCTTTAAGTGGTTCTGGAAATGCTGGAAATATTGATATCACTGCCGAATTAGTAGGAAAAAAACGAACATTACAAAGGCTTAAAATGGCAATTAATTTTTAAAAAAATTAATATTATTATGCTTAATGATTTAAAAATCAATGAATTTATTTTATTTTTAAAAGATCAAAAAAAATATTCTTTTAATACTCAAAAAGCATATATGTTTGATTTAAATAAACTACTTATTTTTTTACAAAAACAAAAAATTAATAATTGGAATAAAGTACAAACAGATACATTAAATTTATTTGTAATGAATATGCGTAGTAAAAATATTAGTCCAAATAGTATTAATCGCATCATTTCAGTAGCTCGTCAATTTTTTAAGTTTTTAGCACAAGATAAAATACATTTAAAAAATTTAAAAACAGTTAAATCTTTACCTAAAATATTAAGCTATCAACAATTTGAATTAATTGTAAAGCCAAATTCAAATCATTGGAGAGAATTACGCGATATCGCAATTATAGAGGTTTTATATTCCTGTGCCTTAAGAGTATCTGAATTAATAAGACTAAATGTAACTGATGTTTCTGAAAAATTTTTAACCGTATCAGGCAAGGGCAATAAAACCAGATATACGCCAATTGGATTAAGAGCATATCAGGCAATTAAAAAATATTTATCTAAAGTTGCAAATAATGACGCTGTTTTTGTTAACAGTAATAATAATAGATTAAGTGAGCGCTCAGTACAAAATATAGTAAAACAAAGAAGTATAAATGCAGGTATTAAATTTAATGTATATCCTCATATGTTAAGACATGCAGCTGCTACACATTTTTTACAATCTAGTTGTGATTTACGATCTACGCAAGAATTTTTAGGGCATAAAAGTATTAAATCAACCCAAGTTTATACCCATCTTGATTTTTTACAATTATCAAAAATATATGATAAATGTCATCCAAGAGCAAAGAAAAATAAATGAATTTTAAAGCTAGACTAGCAGCACAATATTTAAATAATGGAGGAATTATAAGTATTCCTACAGATACTATTCAAGGATTAAGTTGTTTGCCTGCTTTTACAGAATCAATCTACAGATTATTACAATTAAAAAAAAGATCAGCGTCTAAAGGACTAATATTGTTAGCTAATCATATTGATTATTTTCAAAATTTTGTAATCAATCCAAAGCTATTAAAGCAAATAAAGCCTAATAAAGATAATCCTACTACTTATTTAGTTAAAGCTAATGAAAAAACTTCAAAATTACTTACCGGTAAGTTTGATACAGTAGCATTAAGAGTAACAAATAATCTATTGATTTCACAATTATGCAAAATGACTAAAAGTGCATTAATTTCAACTAGTGCTAATATTTCTGAAAAAAAATGTATAGATAGTATTTTAGATCTAAAAATTAATTTTAATTCCGAATTAGACTTTATTATATGTCCTGAAAAACATAACAATAAAGCCTCAACTATTATAGATTTATCTACTAATAAAATAATAAGATGATTGAAGATGTCAAAGAATATTTATTAAATTTACAAAAAGATATTTGTAGTCAATTTGAAAAAGAAGATGGAAAAGCTACTTTTATAGAAGACAATTGGAAAAGACAAAATCAAAATAATAGTAGCGGAATAAGTAAAATAATGACCAATGGTAAAGTTTTTGAAAAAGCTGGAGTTAATTTTTCTTTAATAACTGGAGATAATCTACCTACATCAGCTACAAATCTTAGATTAAATCTAAAAGGGTATAGCTTTAGTGCTTTGGGAATATCTTTGGTTGTTCATCCTAATAATCCATATGTGCCAATATCTCACGCTAATATTAGATTTTTTATAGCTAAAAAAAACAATGAAAATCCTATTTGGTGGTTTGGTGGTGGTTATGATTTAACTCCATGTTATGGCTTTGATGAAGACTGTAAGCATTGGCATAATACTGCAAAAAATGCTTGTCAAGATTTTGGTGATGATGTATATCCAAAATATAAAAAATGGTGCGATGATTATTTTTATTTAAAACATCGAAATGAGCAAAGAGGTATTGGCGGACTATTCTTTGATGATTTAAATGAAAGTGGCTATAACAATTGTTTTTCTTTTGTAAAAAATGTTGGAAATAGTTATCTTAAAGCTTATTTACCAATAGTACAAAAAAGAAAAAATATCTTATTTGGTGAAAATGAAAAACAATTTCAGCTATACAGGCGTGGCCGTTATGTTGAATTTAATTTAATTTATGATCGTGGTACTTTATTTGGGCTACAAACTAACGGTCGTACTGAATCAATTTTAATGTCTCTTCCGCCTTTAGTAAAATTTGAATATATGCGTAAAATATATAATAATGAAGAACAAAAATTATATGATCATTATCTTAAACCTCGTGATTGGACATGCACTACTTAGATGTTAAAAATATGCTTTGCCCTATACCTGTTATAAGGTTAAGCGAAATGGTTAATAAATTAAATACTGGCGATATAATTCATATGACAGCAACAGATAAAGGGGTATTACAAGATATTCCTGCTTGGTGTAAAGTTCATGGTAATAAGGTTGTCAAAATAGAAGAAAATAAAAGTGATATTAATATAATAGTAGAAATAAAATAGTTAAATTTTTAAATTACATACAAAAAATTAAAGTAAAATAAACTAGCTTTAAAGGAGGATTAAAATAATGTCCGTAAACGATATAATGGATACAATTAAAAATAACGGAATTAAGTTTATTGATTTTCGTTTTACCGACACCAAAGGTAAAGAACAGCATGTAAGTCTACCAGCAAAACAAATAAATGATAAAAAACTTGAAGAAGGTCAAATGTTTGATGGATCTTCAATTTCTGGCTGGAAAGATATTAATGAATCAGATATGATCTTAAAACCGGATGTAAATTCTTATGTGATTGATCCATTTACTGAAGAACCAACACTTATCATTCGTTGCGATATTGTTGATCCTAGCAATATGAAAGGATATGAAAAAGATCCTCGTTCAATTGCAAGAAAAGCAGAAAAATATCTAAAAAGTACTGGTATTGCAGATACTTCATATTTTGGTAATGAGCCCGAATTTTTCATATTTGATAGCGTTAAATGGGATACAGGATTTGGATTAGGTAAGGCATTTTATGAAATTACATCAGAAGAAGCAGATTGGGCTTCTGGCAAAGATTTAGAAGGTGGAAATAAAGGTCATAGACCAAAAATTAAAAGTGGCTACTTTCCAGTTCCTCCAGTTGATTCATTGATGGATTTACGCGCTCAAATGTGTTTAGCAATTGAAGAAATGGGAGTTGAAACCGAAGTTCATCACCACGAAGTTGGTACAGCAGGGCAATGTGAAATAGGGGCAGTTTTTAATACTTTAGTCAAAAAGGCTGATGATACTCAAATATTAAAATACTGTGTTCATAATGTAGCACAGATATATGGCAAAACAGCTACTTTTATGCCTAAGCCAATTGCCGTAGATAATGGCAGCGGAATGCATGTACATCAATCTCTTTTTAAAGATGGAGTTAACTTATTCCACGATGATAATGGCTATGCTAATTTAAGTCAAACAGCACTTTATTATATTGGCGGCATAATTAAACACGCTAGAGCCCTTAATGCATTTACTAATGCATCTACTAATTCTTATAAACGTTTAGTTCCTGGATTTGAAGCTCCGGAAATTTTAGCATATTCAGCTAAAAACCGTAGTGCTGCTATTCGTATTCCATTTGTTGTTAGTCCAAAAGCTCGTAGAGTTGAAATTAGATTTCCAGATTCGACCGCCAATCCTTACCTTGCTTTTTCAGCAATGCTAATGGCTGGAATTGATGGAATTAAAAATAAAATTGACCCTGGTGACCCATATAATATAGATTTATATAATTTAACAGCAAAAGAAAAAAGCTCGATTCCTAGAGTTTGTGTTTCATTAAAAGAAGCAATTGAATCTCTTGATAAAGATAGAGAATTTTTAACTGTTGGCAATGTATTTACCAACGAAACAATTGATTCGTATATTGAACTAAAATTCAAAGAAGTAACAGCTCTTATGTCATCTCCTCATCCAGTAGAGTTTGACATGTATTATAGTGTTTAATATTTAAACTTTTTATGGCAGCATTGAAGTACAACTGGTCGTTAAAAGAAATCGAAAATTTATTTGATTTACCTTTTAACGACTTATTGTTTAAATCTCACAAGATTCACAGAGAAAATTTTAATCCAAATCAAGTACAAGTAAGTACGTTGCTTAATATTAAAACTGGCGCCTGTCCCGAAGATTGCTCGTATTGCTCTCAAAGCTCAAAATATGATACTGGACTTAAGCGTGAAAAATTACTTGATGATGATTCTGTACTAATTAAAGCTAAAGAAGCTAAAGAAAATGGAGCTACAAGATTTTGTATGGGTGCTGCTTGGCGTAACCCAACTGATAAAAACTTAAATAAAGTTATTGAAATGGTTAAAAAGGTAAAAAATCTAGGAATGGAAACCTGTGTAACCCTTGGAATGCTAACTGAAAATCAAGCTGTTAGTCTAAAAGATGCTGGACTAGATTATTATAATCATAATATAGATACATCTGAAAGTCATTATTCTAATGTAGTTACCACTCATAGTTTTCAAGATAGAATTGATACTTTAAATTTAGTAAGAAAAGCTGGCATCAATGTTTGTAGTGGTGGCATTTTAGGTTTAGGAGAAAATCAAACAGATCGCGCTTCAATGCTAAGATCATTAGCTAATTTAAATCCTCATCCTGAAAGTGTGCCTATTAATCTTTTAGTTCCAATTCAAGGAACTCCATTTGAAAATATTGCACCAATTACTGAAAGTGAATTTATAAAAACTATTGCAGTAGCTCGTATTTTGATGCCAAAATCAGTTGTACGCTTATCTGCAGGACGCTTAAAAATGGGAGAGGCAATGCAAGCTAGTTGTTTTTTTGCAGGAGTAAATTCTATTTTTTATGGCGAACAATTACTAACAACTGATAATCCAAATCATACAGATGATCAAGAATTATTTTCTAAATTAGGAATTAATCAAGCACAATAGTTTTTTTATTAAATATTCTTATTAAATAACTAAAAATTAACTAGATAATCTACAATTTGTTGTGCTGAATTAGGATTAGAAAATTTTTTCGCATTTGTACTCATTTTATTAAGAGTATCGCTATCTAAAGACAATAAAGTTTTTTCTAATAAATCAATATCTAAATATTTTTGTTCTATTAAAATAGCCGCATCGTTATCAGCTAAAATTTTAGCATTATAAAATTGATGATTATCAACAGCATGCGGGAAAGGAATTAAAATACTAGGAGTAGCAGATAACATTAATTCTGATACAGTCATAGCTCCACTACGACAAATAACCACATCAGCCCAAGCATAAGCACTAGCCATATCATCAATAAATTCAACAATTTTATAGTCTTTTTTGTTGGCAGAATTATTTACATCTTGTAGATTATTTTTACCTGTTTGATGCCAAATATTAAGTTTAATCTTTAATTGTGGAATAATTTCATTAATACTTTTAGCGCCAAGCGATCCGCCCAAAACTAAAAGATTTAATAAAGTATTAGAATTATTTTTTGTTTTTGTTTTTGTTTTTGTTTTTGTTTTTGTTTTAAAAGCTATAGGATTACCAGAAGTCGTAGCCAAAATATTATTAGCAAAAGTATTATCAAAGGCTTGAAAAATTTTTTTAGCAATCTTTGCTAATATTTTATTACTAGTTCCAGGGATAGAATTTTGCTCATGAATAACAACAGGTATTCTTAATATCCAAGCAGCAAAACCACCAATACCAGAAATAAATCCTCCCATTGCCAAAGCTACATCAGGCTTAATTTTAATTATTAAAATAATAGCTTTTAATAAAGCAAAGGTTAATAAAAAAGGAGCTTTTAATAAATGAAATAAACTTTTATTGCGTAATCCTACAGCATTTATCTTATATAGTTTAATATTATTATTAATTACTATTGTATTTTCTAGACCCTTAGTTGTACCTAACCAAACTATATTAGAATTACGCTTTTTTAATTCATTAGCAATGGCAATAGCTGGAAAAATATGACCACCAGTACCTCCTGCTATAATTAGAACTTTTTTAGGCATATTATTTTTTATTGTTTAAATTAATTTTATTTTCCATTCCTATTCTAAGTAAAAGCGCAAGAGAAACAACAGAAAAAACCATACTGCTACCTCCATAACTAATTAAAGGTAAGGTAAATCCTTTAATTGGAATTAAACCAAGATTCATAGCTATATTAACGCCAATTTGCATTGAAAATAAGCTAGAGATTCCAAACGCAACATATGAATTATATTTATTGCCATAAATAAGAGATTTTTTAGCAATAGTAAATCCTTTATAAATGATATAAGAAAAACAAGATAAAACAAATAACATACCAATAATGCCTAACTCTTCACCTATAATTGCAAATATCATATCTGTATGTGGTTCTGGTAATTTAGTATATTTTTGAATACCAGCACCTAATCCTGTACCTGTCCATTCTCCTCTGGCAATTCCTATTAAGGCTTGTTTAGTTTGGTATATTTTATCGCTATTGTTAATCCATAAATCTTTTTCCCAAAATTCAATTAATCTTCTTGATCTAACTGGATCAAACCAAGCATAAATACCAGCAAATA
>CAKMYR010000033.1:799-11819 GCA_929200175.1 uncultured Gammaproteobacteria bacterium | reverse complement strand
AACAATCAGAGCTAGTATTGCCTCCTGTTACACAAATTTCAACAAACTTTGTAGCACCTTCTCCATCTTTAATAATTTTATGCGCTAAAGTTTTGGCAACTTCTTCAATGGCTTGATTAAATTCATACCTACAATCACTAATATCAACATCAGATAATCCAGTTGCAACTAGCATACAAGCATCATTTGTTGAAGTATCACCATCAACAGTAATACGATTAAAGGATTTAGCGGTTGTAATATTTAAACATGCTTGTAATTCTTCTTGCTTAGCTTTAATATCAGTAAAAATAAAACTAAGCATAGTTGCCATGTTAGGACAAATCATTCCAGAGCCTTTTGCTACGCCACTAATTGTTACTGTTTTTCCATTTACTTCAAATTGTTTGCTTACAGTTTTTTCTACAGTATCTGTAGTTAAAATACCTTTGGCAACATCATTAATGCCTTTTAATGAAAGCATATCAACTGCTTTTGGAATTGCTGATGAAAATTTAGACAAATCTAATTGTTGCCCTATTACTCCAGTAGAAAAAGGAAGTATTTGATTAGTTTTTATATTTAATTCTTTAGCTAAAATTTCGCAGCTTTTAATTGCATTTGCCATGCCTGTTTTTCCATTTCCTGCATTGGCATTACCGCTGTTAATTAAAAAGGCTAATGGTGATTTTTTTAGATTATCTTTAGCAACTATAACTGGAGCTGCACAAAAAACATTTTTAGTAAATACTCCAGCTACTTTGCTTTTTTTAGCAAACAATATTACGGATAAATCTAACTCATTATTTTTTTTGATATTAGCACTAACAGAAGAACAATAAACGCCTTTTACTGGTAATAATACAGACATATTTATTATGTTTTTGTCAAATATTCATTGACTTTAGCTGCTACTCCTCTACCTTCGTTGATAGCCCAAACAACTAGTGATTGTCCACGACGACAATCTCCTGCAGCAAATATTTTTTCTTTGGAAGTCAAATATTGATTATATTCTGCTTTGTAATTACCGTATTTGTCAATGTCAATATTAGCATCATCACTTAAATAATGCTCAGGAGATACAAATCCCATTGATAATAAAACTAATTGTGCATCCCAAATTTTTTCACTATTTTTAATTTTGATTAATTTACCGTCATTAAAATCAACATTTATAGTTTTAATACCACAAACTTTACCGTTTTTATCTTTAACAAAAGATTCTGTCATTATTTGATATTCTCTAACATCTTTTCCAAATAATTGATGTGCTTCTTTGTGCGCATAATCAACGCGATAAATTAATGGCCATAAAGGCCAAGGATTATTATCTTCTCTTTCGATACTTGGCTTTTTCATCAATTCAAAATTGATAATTGATTTTGCTCCTTGACGCAAAGCTGTAGCGATACAATCAGCGCCAGTATCCCCTCCTCCTATCACAATCACATCTTTTCCTTTGGCTGATAATTTTTCTTCAGCTTTACCAAAATCAAGCAGACTTTTGGTATTTTTAGTAAGGTAATCCATCGCTAAAACTATCCCGCTTGCATCACGATTATCAACTAATAAATCTCTTGATTTGGTAGCTCCTGTAGCTAATATTAAGGCATCAAAATCTTGTTTTAATTTGCTAATTTTTATATCTTTACCAATATCAGTATTAGTAACAAACTTAATACCAGAATCTTTTAGTAAATTAACTCTAAAATCAACTATTTTTTTATCAAGTTTCATGTTGGGAATGCCGTACATTAAAAGTCCGCCAATTCTATCATCACGCTCAAATACTGTAATATTATGACCAAGTTTATTTAGTTCGTCAGCTGCAGCTAAACCAGCAGGACCTGAACCAATGATGGCTACTTTTTTATCAGAACGTTGCTTTACTTTATATGACTTAACCCAGCCTTTTTTAAAACCATAATCAATAATTTCTTGCTCAATATTTTTAATAGTAACGGGTAAATCAATAATACCTAATACACAAGAACTTTCACAAGGAGCCGGACAAACTCTACCAGTAAATTCTGGAAAATTATTAGTTTTATGCAAACGAGTTAAGGCTTCTTTCCATTTATTGTTATAAATTAAATCATTCCATTCAGGGATTAAATTATCAACTGGACAACCATTTTCTGATTGACAAAAAGGAATGCCGCAATCCATACATCTTGCACCTTGTTGTCGTAGATTATCTTTATTAGATTTATTAATAAATATTTCATCGTAATCATTACTACGAGCTTTAACTGAGCGATATTCCACATCTTTTCTGGTAAATTCTTTAAATCCTGTTACTTTTCCCATAAATTACTATTATTTAAAAAATTAATATTATCTCATAGCTTTAGTTTTTTAAATTATAAATTTTTAGTTGCTAGCTAACTGGTTAGTATTGTTTATTAATAAGAATAAAGGTATAATCCAACTTTTTTAAATTATTAAGGCTTAAAAGTGAATTTAATTAGCGAAATAGAGAAAGAACAACTAGTAAAAGATATACCTCAATTCTCAGCAGGCGATACAATTACAGTAAAAGTAAAAGTTCGTGAAGGCAACAGAGAAAGACTGCAAGCATTTGAAGGAGTGGTAATAGCTAAAAAAAATCGTGGTATAGGCTCATCTTTTACCGTTAGAAAAGTCTTTCAAGGCGAAGGAGTTGAAAGAGTTTTTCAAACTCATTCAAAGATAATTGATTCAATTACGATTAAGCGTCGTGGCAAAGTACGAAAAGCTAAGCTTTATTATATGCGTAGCTTAACTGGTAAAAAAGCTAGAATTAAAGAAAAAATTACAGTTAAAAAAATAGGTTAACTTTTTTTAAATTGATTGCAAAAATGCTAGTTTAACTAGCATTTTTTGTATTAAATTTATCTAAAAATGGATAATCAAAAAATTATTGAAGAGTTTTTAGATAATTACTGGCTTTTATCTGGTGCTAGTGAAAATACTTTATTAGCTTATAAATCAGATCTTAAAATATTTTCAAAATGGCTTAAATCTCCTTTAGTAAAGATAAATAGCAACAACATTGAAAAATATTTTCAAAAAAGACAACTAAATCCATCTAGTCAAGCAAGAGTTTTAACCTGTTTTCGGATGTTTTATCAATATTTAGTTAAACAAAAATATATTGAACAAAACCCCACAGATAAATTACACCACCCTAAACAAGAACAAAAACTACCTATTTTTTTAACTATCAAAGAAGTTGATACATTATTAAATTCACCAGATAAAAAAAGTATTTTTGGAATTAGAGATCGCGCTATGCTTGAGCTTATGTATTCTTGCGGATTGCGAGTTTCAGAATTAATAAATTTAGATTATTTTAATATTAACATAAATGATGAATGTATTAAAATTCAAGGCAAAAGTAATAAAGAGAGAGTTTTACCAATGGGAGAAATGGCAATTCATTATCTTAATTTATATGAAAAAAAAGCAAGAAATTATTTATTAAAAAGCACTAAAACAGATAAATATTTTTTAACTAATCGCGGCTCAAGTATGAGTAGACAAAATTTTTTCTATATTATTAAATTTTATACAGCTAAAGCTAAAATAAATAAGCCATTATCTCCGCATACCCTTAGACATGCATTTGCTACTCATTTAGTACAAAAAGGTGCTGATATTAGATCAGTTCAACTTATGTTAGGACATAGTGATATTTCAACTACTCAAATATATACTCATATTCAAAATGTACAATTAAAATCACAACATCAAAAACATCATCCTAGAGGATAAAAATAATTTAATATTTTTTTAATTTAATTATATGATTGATTTATCTAATAAACAACAAAATAAATCTGAACCTCAGATTTTGCCTTTTTCGCTTCCTAGTTGTACGCTTTTTGATAATGAGAGTTATAAATATAAATGGAATAACAAGCTAAATGGTTTTTATATAAAAATACCAAAAGGTAGATTATTTTATGCACAAAATTTTTTTAATAAAGAAACTAGCGATAAATACATTCAATATTTTTTAGAAAATCAAACTAATGATTGGCATTCTACTAACTGGAGAGATTTTGAAAAAGAAAAACTACCCAAAATTAATTTTAAAAATATTGATTGGCAACATGACAAACTAAACATGTACGGCAAAGAAGTTTATCTTCCTCGTTATTCAGCTTGGTATGGTGATAGTGATAAACCTTATACTTATTCTGGCTTAACTTTACAACCTAAAAAATGGACTAAAGGTTTATTTGGCATTAAAAAACAAATTGAAAAAATAACCACAGTTAAATTTAACAGCGTATTAATGAATTGGTATCGAGACGGCAAAGATCATATGGGCTGGCATGCAGATGCCGAACCAGAATTAGGTAAAAATCCAGTTATAGCGTCAATTAATTTTGGAGCTACTAGAGATTTTATGATTAGAAAAAATGATAATCCAAAAAATAATACAATAAAAATTCCATTAGAACATGGCACTCTACTTATAATGGCTGGAGAAATGCAACATTTTTGGCAACATAGCGTACCTAAAAGAGTAAATATACAAGAATCTAGAATTAACCTAACATTTAGAATAATTAATCACTAAAAAATTAGTTTAAATAACACAAAAGCTATAGAAAATATCAGTTGAAACTATAATTAATTTAAAAATTAAATGTATTCAACCTTTAGAATTACATAAATAATATCGCCTTTAGGAGCTTTAACTGTAACTTCATCATCCTTTTGATTACCAATTAATGCTTTTGCAATAGGGGAATAACAAGAAATTTTGCCTTTGGTTATATCAGCTTCATCTTCTCCTACTATTTGATAAACTATTTGTTTTTCATTCTCAACATTAATCAAAGTAACAGTAGTGCCAAAAACACAACGGCCATCTTGATTAAGCTTACTAACATCTATTATTTGTAATTTAGATAGCTTAGATTCAATTTCTGCAATACGGCCTTCAATAAAGCTTTGCTGTTCTTTAGCTGCATGATATTCTGCATTCTCTTTTAAATCTCCATGGGCTCTGGCGGTTGCAATATCTGATATTATTCGTGGACGATCAACATTTTTTAATTTTGATAGCTCTGACTCAAGTGCCTTTGCACCAAAAACTGTAATAGGTATGTCTTGCATGTTTAATATTTAAAATTAATCAAAATATGTACTTTTACAATAAAATCATATTAATTTGCAATTTTTTATTATATTTTTAATGATTGTAAACTATTTACTGCTAAATTTTTACTGCATTTTAACCCATCAAGAGAAGCAATTGCTGATGATAATGTTGTAATGCAAGCTACCTTATGAGCAATAGCTTGCCAACGAATTTCAGCAAAATCTTGTGCTCCTCTTGCATCTTCGGTAGTATTTATAATCAAATCAATATCATCGTTTTTAATACTATCAACAATATGCGGTGATCCTTCTGAAACTTTATTAATAACATCACATTCTAGTCCAGCAGAAACTAAAATTTCTTGATTACTTCTAGTTGCTAATAAACTAAATCCTTGCTCAACAAGTTTTAATCCTAACTCTATTAAATGTTTACGGTCTAGTTTGCGTAAGCTAACAAATGCCTTGCCAGATTGTGGGGGGCGTGTTCCTGCTGCTAATTGTGCTTTATCAAATGCTGACGGAAAATCTTTAGCTATTCCCATAACTTCACCAGTTGAGCGCATTTCAGGACCTAATATAGTATCAACTCCTAAAAATTTGTTAAATGGAAATACTGCCTCTTTAACACTAAAATAATTAGGAATTATTTCTTTAGTGAATCCTTGTTCTTTAAGTGAAATACCTACCATAGCTTTTGCTGCAATATTTGCTAATGGCATACAAATTGCCTTTGATACAAAAGGCACAGTGCGAGATGCACGAGGATTAACTTCAATTACATATATTTCGCCATCTTGATAGGCTAATTGTGTATTCATAAGCCCAACGACATTTAAAGCCTTAGCCATAGCTATAACCTGATGACGCATTTTATTTAAAATATCATCACTCAAAGCATAAGGTGGAAGCGAACAAGCAGAGTCTCCAGAATGAATACCAGCTGGCTCTATATGTTGCATAACTCCACCAATAACTACATCTTTGCCATCACTTATAACATCAATATCAACTTCAATAGCATGATCTAAAAATGAATCTAGCAATACTTGAGAATGATGCGAAACCTTAACTGCTGTACTCATATAATTATCAAGGCTTTCTTTATCATAAATAACCTCCATTGCTCTGCCTCCTAATACATAAGAAGGCCTTATAATTAAAGGAAATCCTATTTTGTCAGCAATTTGTTCTGCTTGCTTTAATGAGCTAGCTATACCATTTAAAGGTTGTTTTAAATTTAATTTTTTCAAGATTTTAGAAAATCGTTCACGATCTTCTGCTAAATCAATCGCATCAGGACTAGTGCCTATAATTTTAGCGCCGTTTTTTGCAAGATCATTAGCTAGCTTTAAAGGAGTCTGTCCTCCATAATGTACGATAATTCCATCTGGTTTTTCAAGCTCAATTACAGCTAATACATCTTCTAAGGTAAGTGGTTCAAAATATAAACGATCTGAAATATCATAATCTGTGGAAACAGTTTCTGGATTACAATTAATCATAATAGTCTCAAATCCAGCTTCACGCAACGCAATTGATGCATGTACACAACAATAATCAAACTCAATACCTTGTCCAATACGATTAGGACCACCGCCTAAAATCATAATACTTTTTTTATTAGTTGGCTTAGACTCACATTCAATTTGATAAGTAGAGTACATATATGTTGTTTTAGTTTCAAATTCAGCAGCACAACTATCAACACATTTAAATACTGGTTTAACATTAAGTTTAGTTCTTATCGCTCTAACTTTTGATTCATCGCAATTTAATAAATCTGCTAATCTTTTATCAGAAAAACCTTTACGTTTTAAGGCGAACATATTATTTTTATCTATGTCTTTAATATCTTTATCCTTCAACTGTAATTCAGTTAAAACAATATCTTGTATCTGTGCTAAAAACCAAGGATCAATTTTAGATAAATTAAAAACCTCTTCTAATTCCATGCCAAATCTAAACGCATCTGCTAAATAAAAAATACGATTACAGCCTGCAGAAATACATTCACTTTTAATTTTATTACGAGCATCAGCATTACTTAAATCAACAATAGGTTCTAATCCTGATTTATCTATTTCTAAACCTCTTATTGCTTTTTGAAATGATTCTTGAAAATTTGACCCCATTGCCATAACTTCACCTACAGATTTCATTTGTGTAGTTAAACGATCATCTGCTTTGGTAAATTTTTCAAACGCAAATCTTGGGATTTTAGTAACAACATAGTCAATGCTTGGCTCAAATGATGCGGGAGTTTTGCCATTGGTAATATCATTATCAAGCTCATCTAAAGTATAACCAACTGCTAACTTTGCTGCTATTTTTGCAATTGGAAATCCAGTTGCCTTTGAAGCCAGCGCTGATGAACGAGAAACTCTAGGATTCATTTCAATTATAGTTAAATTGCCATTTTTTGGATTAATAGCAAATTGTACATTTGAGCCGCCAGTATTAACTCCTATTTCTCTAAGTACTGCTATTGATGCATTACGCATTATTTGATATTCTTTATCAGTTAAAGTTTGCGCTGGAGCAACTGTGATTGAATCTCCAGTATGAATACCCATAGCATCAAAGTTTTCAATTGAGCAGACGATAATACAATTATCTTTAATGTCTCTTACTACTTCCATTTCAAATTCTTTCCAGCCAAGAATAGATTCTTCAACTAATAATTCGCTAGTTGGTGAAAGCTCTAATCCACGTTTACAAATTTTAATAAATTCTTCTTTGTTATAAGCTATACCTCCACCGCTTCCACCCATAGTAAAAGATGGACGAATAATAGTAGGAAATCCTACTTCTTTTTGTATTACTAAGGCGTCTTTAAGGTTATGAGCAACAGCTGCTTTTGGCATGTTAAGTCCAATTTTTTTCATTGCTTCACGAAATAAATCTCTATCTTCAGCTTTATCAATTGCTTGTTTTTTAGCCCCTATCATCTCAACATTAAATTTTTTTAAAACTCCATGTTTTTCTAAATCAAGAGCACAATTAAGAGAAGTTTGTCCACCCATAGTAGGCAATAAAGCATCTGGCCTTTCTTTGTCAATTATTTTTTCAACTGTACGCCACTCAATTGGCTCAATGTAAGTTGCATCTGCCATTTGTGGATCAGTCATAATTGTTGCTGGATTAGAATTAACTAAAATAACCTTATAGCCTTCTTGTTTTAATGCCTTACAAGCCTGCGCTCCAGAATAATCAAACTCGCATGCTTGACCAATTACAATAGGTCCAGCTCCGATAATTAAAATACTTTTTATATCTTGTCTTTTTGGCACACTTAAATATTTTTAAAAATCATCATCTTCAATTGGTACATTTCCATCAAAAACATCAAATTTTAGTTTTTGTAAATATCCTGAACGAATGGCTGTATAAGGATCTTCAGCTCTACTTATAGCATCAGTAATTGGTAATATTTGTGCACGAATATTAACAATATTAGTCACATTAGCAGCAGTAAGATCATTATTGCTAAATATTTTACTAGTTTGGCTAAATTTAGAATCTATTGGTGATCCTAAAATCCCTCTTACAGTTGTAGGTCCTAAAAATGGCATAACTAAATACGGACCTTGTGGCACCCCAAAATGAGCTAAAGTTTGTCCTGCATCTTCTCTTTTTGTTTTTATTCCCATTTGATCAGATATATCAAATAAACCAGCTAATCCAAAAGTAGTATTAAATATAATGCTAGCAGCTGTTTCGGTGCTATCTTTAAATTTAAATTGTAATATTTGATTTGCTAATGTTATTACATCTCTTAAATTTGCAAAAAAATCTGTTATTCTATTTTGAGCAAATTCAGGAGTATTATCTTTATAAGCTACAGCGATTGGCCTTAATAACTTATCATCTAAAGCTTGATTAAATTCATGCATCTCTCTGTTAAACCCTTCAAATTTATCAACATCTTCTTCATTAGCAAATGCAAATGAAGCACAAATTAATAACACTAAACTAATTAATAACTTTTTCATTTTCCACCATTTTTATAAATTCATCAAATAAATAACTTGCATCATGTGGTCCTGGAGATGCCTCTGGATGACCTTGAAAACCAAACGCTAGTTTATCAACTAACTTGATTCCTTGAATTGAATTATCAAACAAAGAAACATGGGTAACTGTCAAATTATCAGGAACATCATCAGAAATAGCAAACCCGTGATTTTGTGAGGTAATCATAACTTTATTACTTCTTAAATCTTTTACTGGATGATTAGCTCCATGATGCCCTAACTTCATTTTATAGGTTTTAGCTCCAGCAGCTAATGCTAATAATTGGTGACCTAAACAAATTCCAAACATAGGTATATTTTTTTCTAATAAAGTTTGAATATTATAAATAGCGTAATCGCAAGGCTCTGGGTCTCCAGGTCCATTAGATAAAAATACACCATCAGGATTCATTGCTAAAATTTTATCAACAGTAGTTTTTGCATTTACTATAGTTAAATCACATCCTTTATCTACCAATATTCTTAATATATTTTTTTTAACCCCAAAATCATAAACTATAATTTTAAATTTATCTTTTGTTTTCTTATTAATTTTAGCATCTACTAATGAGTAAACTCCTTGATTAAATTTGTAATTTTTATTAGTAGAAACTATTTTTGCTAGATCTAAATTTTTTAATCCTGAAAAAGCATTAGCTTTGCTAACAGCAATATCTTTATCAATATTATCACCTGTTACAATATAACCTTTAATAGCCCCATTTTTACGCAAATGGCATATTAAAGAACGGGTATCTATGCCACTTATAGCAACTACATTATTTTTAATTAAATACTCTTTAAGGGTATTTTCAGAGCGCCAATTACTAGCTAGAATTGGTAAATCTCTAATAATCATGCCAGAGGCATAAATTTTATCAGATTCTATATCAATTTGATTAGTTCCAGTGTTACCAATATGTGGATATGTAAAGGCGATAATTTGCTTAGCATATGATGGGTCTGTTAAGATTTCTTGGTATCCTGTCATTGATGTATTAAATACTACTTCACCATAAGTATCTCCGTCTACACCTATAGATTTACCATAAAAAACTCTACCATCTTCTAATGCTAATAATGCATTTTTCAGCATTTAATCCCCTACAACTTATAATCTTACAAATTTTATCATATTCTTAAATTCAATACTCAAATAAACGATGAACATATTATAATAATTTGATATATTTTAAATTAATTAAATAGATATGATATTAATAATAAATGGAGAAAATTTAGAGCTTGCTAATACAACAACCGCTAAAGATTTAATTATTAAACTAGGATATAAAAATCAACTTATAGCACTAGAGATAAATGAAAATATTATATCAAAATCAGAATATCAAAATTTTATTTTAAAAGCAGGCGACAAAATAAATATTATTGAGGCAGTTGGTGGCGGATAATTAACTTTTATTTTACTATTTCTAAACCAGCCACTTATCTTTAATCTCAGAATCAGAAAATGGTTTAACTGTAAAATTTTTTATAATATTAGATTTAGATCTTAATTCAACATTTACTGACTCTTTATTTTTATCTTGAGAATATCTTGCTAAAATTCTAGCTGAAATATAATAATCATCATCGTTTGGATTACCATCAATCAAAGCTAAAGGACCTTTACAGCTAACTGGATATAAATTTGTGTATTGATTACGATAGCCATGTAAAAAGTTAACCTCTCCTTCTTCTCTTGCTATAATCATTTTAAAGCGTTCATTAGGACGAATATGTCTACCAACTTTTAAAATCATTAAATCATCTAATTCATATTCTCTAGTACCTCTTGATTGCCACATATCTACCAATTTATTAGAATATTGTTTATCAGTTAAAAAACAACACCCTCCTGCCGGAGTAGCATAGTCTTCAAAGCCATATTTTTTAGCTAAAGACATCTGTGGTTTACGTGAACG
>CAKMYR010000033.1:0-789 GCA_929200175.1 uncultured Gammaproteobacteria bacterium | reverse complement strand
TTTGCACAAAGAGGTCTTAATAATAAATCACCAGCTCCAGATTCATTATTAACAACAGGCATTTTTTCTCTAAGTTGACTCATAGGTCTTTGTCCTAACACTTCACCAGTTATAATAAAATCAAAATTATTTTCAAGCATCCACTGTTTAGCTTTTTTAACCATAAAACATTTACAATCTAAACAAGGATTCATATTTTTGCCATATCCATGTTTAGGATTAAGTAAAACATCGCGATATTCTTCGATTACATCAATAATATGTAATTTAATATTTAATTGTTCTGCTACCCATAATGCATTATTTCTTTTTGGTTTTTTAGTTTTTTTCTTACGAATAGCATGGGTGTGCCCTTCTACACAAAATCCAGTAAAAAAATTAATTCCTTCAACATAGATACCTTGATCAAGTATTAATTTAGTGCTTAAAAGTGAATCTAATCCTCCAGATATTAAAGATAATGCCCTAATTGGTTTTTTAATTGTATGTTTCATTTTAAAATTAAATATTTTTAGTTTCTATAGTTTAAATGAGATATATTGAGATCATTAATCAAACTTTCACGAATTTCTACTTTTTACATAAAAATTCAAAAAATATTTTTAATAATTATTTTCTAAATTTATAAGTTTTTCTTTAATGTCAGGTACAACATAGCCACCTATACCTCCTGTATTTTGAATAACACGATGGCAAGGGATTATAATAGATAGTAAATTAGCTGAATTAGCCTGACCAACAGCTTGTGATGCTTTTTCATTACCAGCTCTTCTAGCTAATTCTATATAA
>CAKMYR010000032.1 GCA_929200175.1 uncultured Gammaproteobacteria bacterium | reverse complement strand
CAATATTTGATTTAGATAGAACTTTAATAAGCAAAGATAGCGATTTTTTATGGGGTGAATTTTTAACCGAAATTGGAGCTGTTGACACTAAAACTTACAAAGATAAAAATCGTTACTTTTTTAATGAATATGATAAAGGTAGATTAGATATTTATGAATATTTAGAATTTTGTCTTCAACCTTTATCTTTAAATACTATGTCGACTTTAAGAGCTTGGCAACATGATTTTATGCAATTAAAAATTAATAAAATATTTTCGCAAAAAGCTAAAGATGTTGTCGATAATCATAAAAAAAATAAAGATACTTTATTAGTTATAACAGCAACAAATAGCTTTATAGCTAGACCTATTGTTAGTATGTATGGAATTGATAATTTATTAGCTACAGAGCTAGAAATAAAAAATGATCGTTATACTGGTAAAATTTGTGGCGAACCATGTTTTCAGCATAACAAAATCACTCACCTTAATAGATGGTTAGAAAAGACTAAATTAAGCATGAAAAATTCAACTTTTTATTCAGATTCTATTAATGACCTGCCAATGTTAGAATTTGTTGATAACCCTGTTGTTATCAATGGAGATGAAAAGCTAAAAGATATTGCTAGAAAAAGAAAATGGCGTAGCTTTGATTGGGATTAATCAGTTATATATATAAATGATGATCCGCCTCTGCTGCTTCTGAAAAATAAGTAGCAGCGCCGCCAAATTCTATACCTTCAATAAAATCTTCTCTTTCATACCCAAAAACACCAATTGTCATCTCACAAGCTATGAGTTTTACTCCAGAATCTTGGCATATAGTACGTAAATCTTCAATTTTAGCAACACCATTTTTAGCCATAGTTTTTTTCATCATGTAAGTTGTAAAATTATCAGCAAAAGGAATATTCCATAAAATATTTGGGATTTTTGGTCCAAAATTAATTTTTTGTAACCATTTTGGGCCAAAGGGCATTTTCATAGGCATATTTGGATTTCCAATTGGACTTACTTTCAATTTTGATAAATCTTTTAACAAAAGATTAAGCCCATAAAAAGTAAAAAAAATTGCTACTTTTTTATCCATAGCTATTCCTGTAGATGCAAGAATAAAAGGAGGATAAGCCCAATCAAGAGTGCCTTTAGTGGCAATAATAGTCATGTTGTTATTTATTTTTTTCATTGTTTTTCAATTATGAAAATATATTTATTTTCACTATATTTATTTTCAATTAATTTATTTCCAGTTTGTGTGCAAAAAGCTTCTACATCTTTTACTGAGCCCGGATCAGTTGCAATAAGTTTTAATTTTTGATTAGTTTTCATATTATTTAAAGCCTGTTTGGTCTTTAAAATTGGTAAAGGACAATTTAGTCCAGATGTGTCTAGAGTTTTTTCAATCATTTGGTTTTTTACATTTAAAATAATTTTACTACAATATAAAAGGTTAAATTTAATTCATCAAAATATATTAATAATTTTTTAACTTATTTTGTATATATAATAATTTTTTTATAATTAAATATTATTAATTTTTCTGTTAAAAAATGCAAACTTATTTTTGGTACGATTATGAGACTTTTGGGGTCTTGCCTATTATTGATAGAATTAGCCAGTTCGGTGGAATTACTACCGATAAAGATCTTAATATAATTGATGAATACAAAATTTATTGCAAGCCTACTTATGACTGCCTTCCATCGCCACAAGCTTGTATTTTAACTGGCATAACTCCACAATTTTGTGAAAAAAAAGGCTTGATTGAATATGAATTTATAAAACAGATTCATAATAAATTTTCAGTAGCAAATACCTGTATAGTTGGTTATAACTCTATTCGTTTTGATGATGAATTTACCCGCCATACATTGTATAGAAATTTTATTGATCCTTATGGTTGGGCTTGGAAAAACAATAATACTCGTTGGGATATTATTGATCTTGTTCGGATGTGTTATGCATTTAAAAAAGATTCTAGTCTTAATTGGGTTTATAACGAAAATAAAGCTCCAGTTTTTAAACTAGATAAACTTTCTTTGGCAAATAATATTGAGCACAGTGATGCTCATGATGCTTTATCTGATGTTAAAGCTACTATTGCTATTGCAAAAATAATAAAAACAAAACAGCCTAGATTATTTGATTATGCTTTTAGTTTAAGAAAAAAACAAACAGTGAAAAACCAATTAAGATTATTTGCTCCTATGTTTCATACTTCAAGTAAATATAAGTCAGAACTATCTTGTACTAGACTTGTCACTGCTTTGGCTTACCATCCTAAATATAAAGATAGGGCTATTGTTTTTAATCTTGATCAAGATCCAGCTATTTTGTTGGATTTGCCAATTGAAAAGCTAAAACAATTACTTTTTACTAAAAAAGAAGATTTAGAAGAAAATACCAAGCGTTTAGAAATTAAAGAATTAATCTTTAATAAAAGCCCTATGTTTGTAAATAATGCTTTTAAATTTGAGCCTAAAATTTTTGAGCAATTACAAATAAATTCAGATAAATGTACCCAGCACTTAGATTTTATTAAAGAAAACAAACATAAAATAACAAAAATAGTTCAAGAGTTATATTCTGATGAAAAAACTATGTCCTATAGTGATGTAGATCAATCTTTATATTCTGGATTTATAAGTGATAAAGATAGATTTATTTGTAACAAAATACACAATTTATCTGTTGATGAATTAAAAGAGTTTAATCCGCAATTTAAAGATGAAAGACTTAAAAAATTATTTATAAATTTCAAGGCTAGAAACTATCCTGATGCTTTAAGCCAAAAAGAGCAAAAAGAATGGACAAAACTAATAAAAGCCAGAATAATAAATGGAGAAAATAGTTATATTTCAATTGATAAGTACAATAAAATTATTCGTGAAATGCGTAAAAAATATCCAGATAAACTTGATTTGATAAAAAAGATAGAAAGTTATGGCAAGTCTTTGATGAAAACTATATCTTGATAGTTATGCTGTAATAGTGTATAATTCTACCTTTTTTATATTTTTAAAGTTATGAATTCAGAAAAACGAGAAGAAATTTTTAGTAGATTATTAAAAAAAACCCCTAATCCAACTACTGAATTAAATCACTCTAATTCTTTTGAATTGCTAGTAGCGGTTACACTATCTGCTCAAGCTACAGATAAAAGCGTTAATGATGTTACCGACAAGTTATTCAAAATTGCTAATACTCCAGAATCAATTTTAAGTCTGGGAGAAGACAAGTTAAGAGATATAATTAAAAGTATAGGTCTTTTTAATTCAAAAGCTAAACATATTATACAAACCTGTAAGATTTTGATTGAAAAATACGATTCAAAATTACCTGAAACTCGTAAAGAATTAGAAGCCCTTCCAGGTGTCGGTCGTAAAACTGCAAATGTAGTATTAAACACAGCTTTTGGGCATCCAACTATTGCTGTTGATACTCATATTTATCGGGTTGCTAATCGTACAGCTATTGCTTCGGGAAAAACAGTTTTAGAAGTAGAGAAAAAGCTAGTTAAGTTCATTCCAGATAAATTTAAAGTCCCAGCTCATCATTTGATGATTTTACATGGTCGTTATACTTGCAAATCTAGATTGCCTTTATGTGAAAGCTGTATTTTACTTGATTTGTGTGAATACGAAGAAAAGGCATTATCTGTTTAAGTTACAAACTAAATAAATTATTTTCTATATAACTTAAGACTTGAGATTTTTTGTTGTATTAAAGCAAAATTATAATTATTTAAGGTTTCCAATTAACAAAATTAGTTAATAGTTGTAGTCCGTCATTTTTAGATTTTTCTGGATGGAATTGTACGGCAAAAATATTATTTTTAGCTATGGCAGCAGTGAAGTCAATGCCATAATTAATTTTGCCAAATACAATATCAGAATTATTTTCCTTAACATAATAACTATGGACGCTATAAAAATATGAGTTGTCGTTAATATTGTTCCACAGATAATGATTTTTTACTTGTTTAACTACATTCCATCCCATATGAGGTATTTTTATATTATTGTTAGTGAAACGAACAACCTTGCCTGATATAATTGAAAGCCCCTTTGTTCCTTGATTTTCTTCACTATGGTCAAATAATAATTGCAAACCTACACATATTCCTAAAAATGGCTTGTTGGCAGAATTAAGCTTTATAGTATCAATTAAGTTAAATTTTTCAAGGGCTTTAATAGAGCCATCCATAGAGCCTTGTCCGGGAAATACTATGCGATCTGCATTATCTATATCTGTACTTATGTTAGTTACAATAACATTATCATTAGGGGCAACATATTGCAACGCTTTTTTTACTGAATGTACATTGCCCATGCCATAATTAATAATTGCAATAGTTTGCATGCAGCTCTAAAGTACGCCTTTTGTAGATGGAATTATATCTTTTTGTTGGTGATCTATTGTTATAGACATTTTTATCGCCCTACCAAAGGCTTTAAAAATAGTTTCTGCTTGGTGATGAGCATTTATCCCGCGTAAATTATCAATATGTAAGCCAATCAAAGCATGGTTGACAAATCCTTGAAAAAATTCACGAACAAGATCTACGTCAAATTTTCCAATCATAGCACGTACAAAGGTTACATTTAATACCAAACAAGGACGACCAGAAAGATCTACCACAACCCTAGATAATGATTCATCTAACGGAACATAACTACATCCATAGCGGGTTAAGCCTTTTTTATCGCCTATAGATTTATTGAATGCTTGACCTAAAGTTATTCCAATATCTTCAACGCTATGATGATCGTCAATATTAGTATCCCCAACACACTTAATATTTATATCCATTAGACTATGTCTTGCAACTTGATCTAGCATATGGTCTAAAAAACCTACGCCAGTATCAATATTAGCTTTACCTTTGCCGTATAAATTAAGTTCAATATTAATTTTAGTTTCTTTAGTTTCTCTTGATACTTTAATCATATGTATTTTTTAATTAAAACTTCTGCAATTTGAATTGTATTAAGTGCTGCACCTTTACGAACATTATCAGAAACTACCCATAAGTTTAAGCCTTTTTCATGAGAAATATCTTCACGAATACGACTAACAAAAGTATTGTCAAAATTAGTTGCTTCAACAAAAGGAGTTGCATAACCACCATCTTCGCATTTATCTATGACAGTAACGCCATTTGCTTTTGATAAAAGTTCTTTGGCTTCTTTGGCGCTAATTTTATTTTTTGTTTCAATATGGACTGCTTCAGAATGTCCATAAATCACTGGCACCCTAACTGCTGTTGGGTTTACTAAAATATTTTCGTCATTAAAAATTTTCTTAGTTTCCCATACTATTTTCATTTCTTCTTTGGTGTATTTGTTTTCTTGAAAACAATCAATATGTGGGATTACATTAAAAGCAATTTGCTTAGGATATACTGAAACATCAACTTCCTTGCCGTTTAGCAAGCTAGTTATTTGTTTTGTAAGCTCTTCAATTGCTTTTTTCCCAGAGCCAGAAACAGCTTGATAAGTAGCAACATTAATTCTTTCAATTCCAACAGCATCATATATAGGTTTTAAAGCTACTAACATTTGAATAGTTGAACAGTTTGGATTGGCAATAATATTATGATTTTTATAATCAGCAATAGCATGTTCGTTTACTTCTGGTACTACTAATGGAATATCTTTTTCGCGTCTGAAATGTGATGTATTATCAATAACAATACAGTTTTTTGCTGTAGCTATAGGTACATATTTTTCAGAAATGCTCCCGCCAGCAGAAAATAAGCCTATTTGTGCTTGAGAAAAATCAAATTTATCTAAGTCTTGAACTGTCCAGCTTTTGCCTTGAAAAAACACTTTTTTACCAGCAGAATTAGCACTAGCAAGAGGATAAAGGTTGTCTACAGGAAAGTTGCGTTGATCTAAAATCGAAATAATTGTTTCTCCTACAGCTCCAGTAGCACCAACAACAGCAACATTATATTTTTTATTCATGGTTGAAAAAATTAAAAGTTATATTTTTATTTAAACTTAAGAGTCAACATATCTCTTTATTAAAATATTCGTAATATGTAGACTATATAGTTTTTATATTATAAATTATACTATATTATCAATATCAATAAATTTATGGGATAGATTAAATTTTTCGCTTAAATGTTGGCATAATGATTGTACTCCATATCTTTCTGTAGCATGATGGCCTGCAGATATAAAAGCTATATTATTTTCTTTTGCAATAGCTGGAATAGGCTCTGAAACTTCACCTGTTAAAAAACAATCAACATTTTCTTTAATGGCGTATTTAATATAATCTTGAGCGCCGCCAGTACACCAAGATATTTTTTTTATATGTTTAGTTTTATCGCCAAATACTAGTGGTTTTTGCTTAAGCTTTTGTTGAATTTTTTTTGCAAAAATTTCTAATGTAGTATCAATTTCGCCTTGCCAAACTAGAGTTTTTCCAATTGGCACTGGATTTTTTATATCTAAACTTAAGGCAAGTTGAATATTATTGCCAATTAATGTATGGGCATCAAGTGGCAGGTGATAGGCATATAGATTAATATTATTTGTTAATAATTTTTTAATTCTATTTTTTTTAATGCCGGTTATAGTTAATTCTTCATTTTTCCAAAAAAACCCATGATGTACAAAGATAGCGTCAGCATTTTCATCAATTGCCTTATCAATTAAATCTTGATTGCTACTTACTCCAGAAATTATATTATTAATTTCATCTTTGCCTTCAATTTGAAGTCCGTTAGGGCAATAGTCAGAAAAATTACTAACATCTAGGTATTTATGACAATATTCTGCCAATATTTTATTATTTATCATAATATTCCTTTACAATTTTTAAAAATGTTTTATTTTCATCGCAAGAGCCGATTGTTACTCGCAAGCAATTTTTTAATACTTTATTATTGCTTAAGTTTTTAATTAAAATTTTATTATATTTTAAGGTTTCAAATAACTGATTTGCATTATCTGTTTTGAATAAAATAAAATTAGTAGTAGAAGGATAAACTTTGATTTGTTTGATATTTTGTAATTCTTTTGATAATTTGATACGCTCTGAGTTAATAATTTTAGTATTTTGATTAATTAAATCTTTTTGTTTCAATAAAAAATCAGCACTTATTTGCGTTAATGAGTTTATATTATAAGGTAGCCTTAATTTATCTAGCTCTAATATTGTTGATTTACTTCCTATGATTAATCCTAGCCTTAACCCGGCAAAACCAATTTTAGATATTGTTCTAAGCAGTATTAAATTTTGGTATTTATAAATATCATTTAAAAAATTATCATCAGTGTAAGTATAGTAAGCTTCATCAATTACAACCATTGCATTGGTTGAATTTATAATTGTCTCAATATGTTTGCGCTTAAATTGATTTCCAGTTGGGTTATTTGGATTTGAAATAAAAATTAATTTAGGATTATATTTTTTTATCGATTTTAATGTAGACTCTAAATCAATCTCAAAATTTTTTGTAAGATTAATTTCTAAATAATTAAGATGAGTAAGTTTTGCAATAATTTTATACATCACAAAACTTGGCTCAAAACTTAAAATGTAATCTTTAGGATTGCAAGCTAGACATAATAATTGAATTAATTCATCAGATCCATTGCCAAGCAAAATACCAAAATCATTTGGAATATTCATTAATTGGCTCAATGTTTTTTTTAGTTCGGTATTATCAGCAATAGGATAGCGGTTAATATTGGTATTTTTTAAAAGCGTTAAATATTTATTATTTAAATCATTCGATAGACTAAAAGGAGATTCCATAGCGTCAAGTTTTATCATATCATTAGCTTTTGGTACTATATAAGGACTAATTGATTGTATATCGGCACGCATCCAATTTTTTATAAAGCTCATTATATTTTTATTCGATTAGGGTGAAGTTGAGATTTACCAATTTTTTTAGCATTTAATAAAGTTTTATAAGTGTATTCTAAAGCTTTTTCGCATGCTAATTCAATATTAAATTTTAATGCAATTAATGCACTAATAGCACTAGATAGTGTACAGCCAGACCCATGATAATTGCCCGCTAGTTTTTTGTAAGAAAATGTTTTAGTTAATTTAGAATCACAATATAAGCGATGATTAATCATATCAGAGCTAACATCTGTTGTAGTTAGTAAAATCCATTTACAATTAATATTATCAATAGCTTTTTGTTCATTTTTTTGTTCTGATAAATAATATAATTCTTGAATGTTAGGAGTAATAATTTTACACATAGGGATTAAGATTGTTTTAAGGGCTTTAATTGTAGCTTTGTCATAGAAAATATTACCTTTGCTAGGACTAATAACAGGATCCATTACAACAGTTTTATTATTAACTAATTTAGCGATAGCTTTTATTTGCTTAATTGATGACAATAATCCTATTTTAACTACTTTAAATTCAATGTCTTCTTCAAGATATCTAAATTGGCTAGTTATTAAATCAGAATCAACTTCTTTTAATGATTTAACTGATTTAGTATTTTGAGTAGTTAAATTAGTAATAATAGGTAATGAAGTAAGCCCAAACTGATTTATAGTTTCAATGTCAGCAGTAATACCTGCACCTCCAGATGGATCAAGGCCAGATAAAACTGCTATTATGCTCAATTATTTAGACTCTTTTTTAATTAAGAAGTCAATAATTTTAAGCATTTCATTGTTACTTTTGCCGCTAATTACATATTTACCATTTACAACCATTGAAGGAACGCTATTAATACCATATAGTTTTGTATTTAAAGCTGCCCTATTTATTTTGACTTTAACGGCAAATGAATCATAAGCTTTTTTTACTTTTTGTTTTTCGACTCCAAATCCTGCTACCCAATTGATAAAGCTTTTTTTACTAAATCTCTTTTTTTGTTGATGAATTGCCTTATATATTGGCCAATGAAGTTCATCTTTTAGACCCAATTCCTCAATTGTATAATATAAAGCTGCGGCACTTTTCCATCTTGATGCTCCTTGTGGTATTGCAGGCTGGGCAATAAAACTAACATTGTCAGGTTTATTATTTTTTATCCATCCTTCTAACTGAGGCTCCAAATTATAGCAATGAGGACAGTAATACCAAAATAATTCACGTACTTCTATATTGTCGCCAGTTGTGGTTTTTACTGGGGTTTTTAAGACCTTATAATCTACTCCTTCAATATAATCAGCTGCTAATAAAGATGAACAAAATGTAAATATTATTGCAAATATTAATTTTTTCATAATTTACCTACTCCGTTAAAATTTCGCTATTATATACCTTTATTTTTTTAATTGAAGTTGATATTTCATTATATTTAATTTTTTTTATAGGGTGCATTATTTCAGGATTAAGCTCTTTAAGTGGTAGTAGTACAAAATTATATTTGAATATATCATCTCTTGGAAGATTAAGCTCTTTGCTTATTAAATCATCATAAAGGACTAAATCAAGATCAATAGTTCTAGATGAAAAACGTTCGCGTTTATGTTTACGCCCATTTTCAAATTCTATTTTTTTCAATATATCTTGAACATTATTAACATTTAAATTAGTTTTTGCATTTACTCCAACATTATAAAAATCATCACCCTTAAATCCAACTGCAGGGCTTTCATAAACTGAAGAAATCTTTAAATCTTCAAATTTTGATTTTAATTCTTTAATCGCTATATTAATATTGTGTTTACGATTTTCATTAGAGCCTATATTAATATGAATATTAGCCATTTTGCATCTATTTATAATTACCCCAACACCTTTAGCTCCTGTGAGTGCTTCGCCTTTATTTAGGGTTAATTTAACCTTCTCAACATTAAATTCAGTTATGATAATTTCAGTTATTTTTTCAGCTAAAGTTTCAATTAATTTAAATTTACTATTTTTGACAAAAGTTATAATTCTTTTTGAGACATCTTTATAATTAAGAGCTAATTCTATTTTATCGCTTTTGCCTGCTTTTTTAATATCAAACGACATTTCAATATCAAGCACAATATCTTGTCTAATTTTCCGTTCCCAATCATAAATACCAATGATTGTATCAATTTTTAAACCTTGAATAAATACTATATCCATAGTAAAATTTTCCGTTTTATAAAACTATAACATGTTACCAATATTATTTATTTTTGCCTACTTAATTGGTTCAATTTCAACAGCAATTATAGTTTGTAAAATATTTAATTTACCAGATCCTAGATCTCAATACTCAAATAATCCTGGCGCAACTAATGTCTTGCGTATTGGCGGCAAAAAACCTGCAGTAATAACCTTAATAGGAGATGGGCTAAAAGGCTTTATACCAGTCTTAATTGCAAAATATTTAGATGTAGATTTAGGCTATGTGGCTTTAATAGGAATGGCAGTATTTTTTGGTCATTTATATCCAATATTTTTTAGATTCAAAGGTGGTAAAGGAGTAGCTACTTTTTTAGGAATTATATTTGCTCTTAATTATTTAGGCGGAATTATTTTTGCATTAGTTTGGATTTTTAATGCCAAAATATTAAAAATGTCTTCATTTTCATCATTGGTGGCGACTTTGATAATGCCGGTTTATTTTTATTTAATTAATGATTACCAATCTATATATGCTATTACAATTATGGCTATTTTTATTTTTTATAGGCATAAAGAAAATATCAAAAATATACTTGCTAAAAATGAGAGTAAAGTCAAGTAAAAGAAAATAATATTTTGGATATTTTTTACTTATTTTGTAACTCTTTTGGTAATGGAAAATGAACATTTTCTTCTGTACTTTTTATCTCTTTAATTTTATTAACCCCTTTTCCTTTTAAATAATTTATTACATCTTTAACTAAAGTTTCTGGTGCTGAAGCGCCGGCAGTTATGCCTATTTTATTAACATTTTTTAACCAGCTAGATTTAATTTGATTGAAGTCATCTATCAAATATGCAGGAATATTTTTTTTATCTGCAATTTCTCTTAGGCGGTTTGAATTAGAAGAATTATTAGATCCAATTACTAACATAAGGTCAGCTTCTTTTATTGTTTCTTCAACAGCATTTTGTCTATTTTGGGTGGCGTAACAAATATCTTCTTTTTTAGGTGATTGTATTTTAGGAAATTTTTTTTTCAAAGCTTCAATAATTACTTTGGTATCTTTTACTGATAAAGTGGTTTGAGTAGAATAAGAAATATTTTCATTATCTAATTCTAAATTTTTTACATCTTCTAAATTTTCAACTATTTTAATGACTTTATCAGGGCTAGTTTGCCCCATAGTTCCCTCAATTTCTGGATGTTCTTTATGTCCAATTAAAACAATACTATAATCTTGTTTTTGTTTTCTGACAATTTCTTTATGTACTTTGGTAACTAAAGGGCAGGTTGCATCATAAATAATTGCTCCAATATCTTTGGCTTGTTTATGGACAGCTTTAGATACGCCATGAGCGCTAAAAATTACAACTCCTCCTTTTGGCACTTGTTGTATTTCTTCAACAAAAATTACACCTTTAGATTTTAGATTATTTACTACAAACTTATTATGTACTACTTCATGGCGTACATAAACTGGAGCTCCATGTATTTTTAAAGATCTTTCTACAATTTCAATTGCACGCTCAACTCCTGCACAAAAACCTCTTGGATTTGCTAATATAATTTCCACTATTAAAAGCTATAAATATTAATGATTTAATGCTTGCAATAATTTATGAATTTTATTGCGTAAATCTTTACGGTTTACAATCATGTCAATAGCTCCTTTTTCAAGTAGAAATTCACTGCTTTGAAAATCTTTTGGTAAAGTTTCTCTGACAGTTTGTTCGATTACTCTTTTGCCAGCAAAGCCTATTAATGCTTTTGGTTCTGCAATATTTATATCTCCAAGCATAGCAAAGCTAGCAGATACTCCACCCATTGTTGGGTCAGTTAATACTGAAATAAAGGGTATTTTTTTATCGGCTAATAATTTAGTTGCTAATGCTGTTTTAGTCATTTGCATAAGAGAAATTAATCCTTCTTGCATGC